>JASHWL010000151.1 GCA_030044105.1 Thermoplasmata archaeon | reverse complement strand
GCCTATCTCGCCCACCTCGGGCTCGCGGACCCCGGCGCGCCCCCCGAGGACGACCGGGCGCTGCTGCTCCGCACCGCCCTGGCGAAGATCGCCTTCCTTCCGTTCGGCTACGTCATCGACCTCTGGCGCTGGAGGGTGTTCGACGGCTCGATCGGTCCGGACGAGTACAACCGGACGTGGTGGGATCTCCGTCGCCGCTACCAGGGGGTCGCCCCGCCCGCCCCGCGCGGCGAGGACGAGTTCGACCCGGGCGCGAAGTACCACGTGCCCTCCAACGTCCCGTACGTCCGGTACTTCCTGGCCCACATCCTGCAGTTCCAGTTCCACCGCGCCCTGGTCCGGGAGGCAGGGGTCGCCGGCCCGCTGCACCGCGCGTCGATCTACGGCTCCGAAGCGGCCGGCCGCCGTCTGCTCGCGATGATGCGCCTGGGATCGAGCCGCCCGTGGCCGGATGCGCTGGAAGCGCTCACGGGGGAGCGGCGCATGGACGCGGCCGGGCTGCTCGAGTACTTCGCTCCGCTGCGCGCCTGGCTGGACGAGCAGAACCGCGGCCAACCCGTCGGGTGGTGAGCGGCGGAGCCCGCGCGCGACGATGCTGCTCCACGCGGGGGAGAGCCGCCTGAGGAGCGCCTACGCGGTGCTCGAGGGCGAGAGCCCGGAGCACGCCCGCGGCCCGGGGGTCCTGTACCTCACGAACCAGCGGCTCATCTTCGAGACGTCCCACCCGAAGGGCCCGGTCCGCGCCCTCGTCCGCGGCGCGGGGTCCGTGACCGTGCTCGACGCCTCGCTGGGCCAGGTCCGGAACGTCGAGGTCCGGCGGCCCCGCCTCGGCCGGGAGCGGCTGGTGGTCGAGCTCACGGTGGGGCGGCCCTCCTTCGACGTCCTCGACCCGGACGCGTGGGCCTCCGCGATCGCGCTCGCGAAGCGCACCATGCCCGTGCCGGGGGCGCCGGTCTCGACCCACGTCATCGAGCGCCAGGTCGTGAAGGTCCGCTGCCGCTACTGCGGCGGGCTCGGCAACGAGGTCGACGGCCGATGTCCGACGTGCGGGGCGCCGCTGTAGGCCGTCAGAACGGGAGCTCCCGGAACAGCCGGTCGAAGCCGCCCCGGGCGAGCAGATAGGACACGGTGCCCGCTCCCGCGGCGACGACCGCGGCGATCACGCCGAGCCCGATCGACGCGCTCGAGGGCGCGCTGAGGGCGTAGGCGCCCGGCACGATGATCGCGCTGAGCAGCACCACGCCCGACATCGTCGCGGCGACCATCGGGCCCGGTCGCACGAACTGCGGCCGGGGGCGCTCCTGGAAGTCGGAGTACCGGCTCGCGAAGACCAGGCCCCAGAGGACCAGCACCACCGCGGCCGTGACCGCCAGGGCGAGCGAGCCGACGATCGTGGCGAGGGGGAAGCGGAAGAACAGCCCGACCCCGAGCGTCATCAGCACCGTGCCGACCCCGACGGGGATCAGCACCGCGGTCGCCTTCGCGCGGAAGATCGTCCGGGCCCCGATCGGGAACGCGAACAGGAGCTGGAGGCCCCGGCGCTCCTGGCCGACCGAGGTCGCCGAGAGCAGGAGCCCGAAGAAACCGGCCACCCAGCCGACCCAGAGCAGGAGTCCGAACTCCCCGAAGCTGCCGCCCTCGATGGCGAGGAGGAGGATCAGCACGATCGGGATCACGAGCAGCGGCAGCATCTCGCGGCGGCGCACGAAGCCCCGGAGGTCCTTGCCCACGATCGCGGACTCCGGTCGGCTGAGCCCGACCGCCGAGAGCAAGGGGTGCCGGGCCGCGTAGACGTGCTCCCCGAGCCGGATCTCCGACGGGGCGGGGACCCAGTAGCGTCGGCGCAGCGCCCCCGCGATCGCGGCGAGCAGCGCGAGGAAGACGACCTGCCCGGCCGCGAACGCCGCGGCCTCCGCGCCGAGACCGGCCGCCGCGGCCGCGAGCGCGCGGGACGACCAGAAGAGCGGGATCACCGCCGCGAGGGTCGGGAAGGCGGAGAGCGCGCCGACGAACCGGAGGAGGACCAGCGGGTTGAGGGCCAGCTCGAGCACGAGGATGACCACGACGAGGAGCACCGCGCGGAGCACCATCGTCGCCGCACCGCGGCGTCCGGAGCCGACCGAGCTCGCGCGGTTCGACGCCGCGCGGACCATCTCGACCAGGAAGGCGCCCTCGAACAGCGAGACGACCGCGAGTCCCACCGCCAGGACGTAGGTCGGGCCCAGCCCGCCCGCGATCGACAGCGGTCCTAGGCCCCCCAGCACGAGCGCGATCGCCGGCGAGTACGTGTACGAGATCGCGGAGGCGGAGGCGGCGACGTACTCGGTCGGGGTGAGCGGCATCCAGTTCGCCGCGTCGCTCGCGGCGAACCGCGCGTTCGCCATCAGCTCGAACGAGGTGCCCGCGACCACGACGACCCCGACGGCCGCGAGGGGGACGAAGGGGAGGAGGTTCACCACGAGCGGCCGCCACGTCGCCACGGGCACCGCGGACGACGCGAGCGCGAGGGCGACCAGGACGAACGCGGCGAGGAAGAGGCCCACGTCGACGATCCCCAGGATCACGGGGCGGCCCAGGAGGCTCTTCGGGTCCGAGAGCGAGCGCCCCGAGCGGAGCTGCGAGGCGACCAGCACGCCCGCGAGCCGGCGCACCTTCTTCGGGTCCACGCGCGCGCTACCTCCCGAGGGCGGCGACCACCTCGCCGAGGTCCCCGGTCCCGGTGAGCGCGAGGAACGCCTCCTCGAGCCCGGAGCCGCCGAGCCCGGCGCGCTCCCGGAGCGAGTCCACGGTGCCGCTCGCGAGCACGGTCCCGTGGTGCAGGATCACGAGCCGATCGCACATCGCCTGGGCGATCTCGAGCACGTGCGTCGAGAACAGCACCCCGGTCCCGTCGCGCGTCGCCCGGTCCCGCAGCACGTCCTTGACGACCCGGGCCGCGCGGGGATCGAGCCCGTTCAGCGGCTCGTCGAGGATCAGGAGGCGGGGACGGTGGAACAGGCCCGCGATCAGCGCGACCTTCTGCCGCATCCCCTGCGAGTAGCTCGAGATGAGCGAGTTCTCGTGGCCCGCGAGCTCGAGCCCGTCGAGGAACGGCTGGATCCGCTCGCGGCGCGTCGCGGGCGCGAGGTCGTACATGTCGGCGACGAAATCGAGGTACTCCGCGCCGGTCAGGAACTCGTAGAGCGACGGGGACTCGGGCACGTAGCCGATCTCCCGGCGGACCGCGACCGGGTCGGTCTGGACGTCCTGCCCGAAGACGTACACGTGACCCGCGTCGGGGCGCACCAGCCCGAGCACCGCCTTCATCGCGGTCGACTTCCCGGCGCCGTTCGGGCCGAGGAGCCCGACGATCTCGCCCGGCCCGACCGAGAACGAGACCTCGCGGAGCGCGGCGGTCGGCCCGTATGACTTCGAGACGGCCGCGAAGTCCAGCGCGGCCGCCGAGCCGAGCGGGCCCGAGGTCGGAAGGCTCGCCATCGGGCGGCCCGAGCCGGCCGCGGCCCTAAATAGACCGCGACCGCGCTAGTTCTCGAGCGGCCCGATGCTCGGCCGCACCGTGTCGGCGCGGAACAGGGCCACGGTCGGGGTCGTCGGCGCGCCGGACCGGAGCGCCTCGAGCGCGTGGGCGAGGACCTCGTAGGCGGCGTCCTCCGCCTCGCCCGGACCGGCGTCGCCCGGCACGAACACCTCGAGCCGGCCGGCCCGGACCCCGAGCAGCACGTACCCGGAGCCGTCCCGACGC
>JASHWL010000150.1 GCA_030044105.1 Thermoplasmata archaeon | reverse complement strand
AGCGCGCCCTCGAACTCCCGCCGGACGGGGGCCGATTTCAGCGCGAGCTCGCCGTACCGCACGAGGATCTGCGCCGGCATTCGGAACCGTTATGACGGGCCCGCCGCTAAAGCGCTTCCCGAGCGGTGATGGCGGCGAACGGCACGGGCGACGCCGCCGGAGACGACGACCCGATCGCGCCGTTCCTCTCGGCGTTTCTGCGCGCCCTCGCGGCTCCGCTCACGTCGCTCGGGATCCCCGGGTCCCCCGAGATCGTGGAGGCGCTGGTGGACGTGGCGCCCGGCCCCGAGCGGGACTTCGCGCTCCCCGTCCATCGCGCCGCGGCGCAGCTCCGACGCCGCCCCGAAGAGGTCGCCGAGGAGATCGTCCGGGGGGTCGTACGCCCTCCCGAGCTCGCGGCGGTCGTGGCGAAGGGCGCCTACGTCAACGCGACGGCCGATCCGACCGCCCTCACCCGGCGGACGCTCGATCTCGCCCTCGGACGGGGACCGCGCTACGGGCATGCCGAGCGGGCCGGAACGCCGACCTGCATCGAGCACACGAGCGCGAACGCGACCGGACCGTTCCACGTCGGACGGATCCGGAACGCGGTGATCGGCGACACGCTCGCCCGGATCGATCGGGCCACCGGGCTCCCGGTCACGACGCAGTACTACATGGACGACATGGGCCGGCAGGCGGCCCTGATCACCTGGATCTGGACGAAGCCCCGGGACCAGTGGCCCGCCTCCGTTCGGGAAGCGGTCGAGGGGCAGGACGTCCCCGGGGAGAAGCCCGACGCCTTCCGCGGCCGGGCGTACCCGCCGTCCAGCGCGTACCTGAAGGAGCACGCCGACGCGCAGGCCGAGGTCGCCGCGCTCGTGCAAGCGATCGAGGGCGGCCACCCGCCGCCCGAGCACCGGGCGCTCATCCAGGAGATCCTCGGCGGCATGCTCGCGTCGCTCGCCCGGCTCGGCATCACGTTCGACGAGTTCGTCTGGGAGTCCGACCTCCTGCGCGATGGATCGGTCGACCGGGTCCTGGAGCGGCTCCGCGCGGCCCCACACGCCGTCCAGGAGGCGAACGGGGCCTGGGCGATCGACGCCGCGAGCTACGGGCTCCCGCAGGAGTCGTCGCGGGTGATCTTCCAGCGCGGGAACGGGACCAGCCTCTACGTCACGCGGGACGTCGCCTACCATCTCCAGAAGTTCGCGCGGTTCCCGGCCGTGATCGACGTCCTGGGCCAGGACCACCAGCTGCATGCTCGGACGCTCGACGCGCTGCTCGCCGAGATCGGGGAGCCGCGGCGACCGACCTACCTCATCTACCAGGACATCACCGTGCCCGAGGGCGGCCGCATGTCGACGCGGCGCGGCTCGGCGGTGTGGCTCGACGGGCTCCTCGCGGAGGCGGTGGAGCGCGCCCGCGGCGAGGTCCTCGCGCGCCGGGAGGATCTCGCGGACGCGGACGTGGACCGGATCGCGGAGGCGGTGGCGATCGGCGCGGTGCGGTTCCAGATCGTCCGGGTCGCGGTCGAGAAGCCCGTGGTCTTCCGGTGGGACGACGCGCTCTCGTTCGAGGGCCGCAGCGGCCCGTTCGTCCAGTACTCGTACGCGCGGGCGTCGAGCGTGCTTCGCAAGTCCGGCACGCCGGACGGCCCGTTCCCGTTCGACCCCGCTCGCCTTGCGGATCCCGAGGAGCGGGCGCTCGTCCGCGTGCTCGCCCGGCTGCCCCGGACCGTGTGGCACGCCGGCCGCAACCGCCACCCGCACGTCGTCGCCGGGTACGCCCACGAGCTGGCGGACCAGTTCAACCGGTTCTACCACGCCGTTCCCGTGCTGCGCAGCGGCGACGAGCGCGCGAGCCGGCTCGCCCTGGTCGCCGGGGTGCGGCAGGGACTCGGCAACGCGCTGGACCTCCTCGGGGTCCCGCGCCTCGAGACGATGTGAGGCGCTCCGCCGGAACCATCAAGTAGCCGGCCCTCGGTCCGCCCGCGTTCCCCCGGAGCGCGCGCATGTCGATCCGCGAAGATTTCGTGAAGTTCATCAACCAGGGCAACCTCGTCCAGCTCGCGATCGCCTTCGTCATCGGCGCCGCGTTCGCGGCCGTCGTGGAGGACCTGGTCGCGGACCTGATCACCCCGCTCATCGGGATCTTCTTCCACGTGAACTTCGCGTCGTGGACCTACACGGTCAACGGCAGCACGTTCATGCAGGGCGTCTTCGTGAACGCGCTCCTGTCGTTCATCATCGTCGCGGTCGTCGTCTTCTTCCTGATCGCGCTGCCGTACCAGCGCTGGAAGGACCGGAAGGCCGCCCAGGCCGCGGCCACCACGCGGGCCTGCCCGCAGTGCCAGTCGACCATCCCCATCGCCGCGACGCGCTGCGCCTTCTGCACCCAGCCGGTCCCGCCCGTGCCGCCCCCGGCGCCGGCCCCCGCGGCGACGCCCGCGAAGGCGTCCTAGGCCCGACGCGCGAGCGGGTCCACCACGCCGGCCCGACGGAAGCCCCGCGCGCGGAGCCGGCACGAATCGCAGGTGCCGCACGGTCGACGGCCGCCGCGGTAGCAGCTCCACGTGAGCGCCCACGGGACCCCCAGCCGCTCTCCGCGACGGACGATGTCCGCCTTCGAATCGCGCAGGAGCGGCGCGACGACCCGGATCCGCCGCCGTCCCGCCACGCCGGCCCGGGTCCCGAGTCGCGCGACGCGCTCGAACGCCCGCAGGAACTCCGGTCGGCAATCGGGGTAGCCGGAGTAGTCGATCGCGTTCGCGCCGAGGTAGATCCGGTCGAGGCCCCGGCTCTCCGCGTAGCCCAGCGCGAGCGCGAGCAGGATCGTGTTGCGGGCCGGTACGTAGGTGCTCGGGATCCGCCCGGCGCGCGGACCGCCCGAAGGGAGCGCGCGCCGCCGGTCCGTGAGCGAGGAGCGCACGAGGCCGGCCAGCGGGACCGAGAGCACCCGGTGCTCGCGCACCCGGAAGTGGCGGGCGAGCGCGCGGGCGGCCCGGATCTCCCGGGCGTGCCGCTGGCCGTAGACCACGGTGAGGGCGGCCACGCGCCGGTGGTCGCGCCGGGCGAGGGCCAGGCAGGTCCCGGAGTCCATGCCGCCGGAGAGCAGCACGAGCGCCCCCGACCCGGGAGGCGTCAGAGCCGGCCTCCGGCCCCGTGCAGGAGGAGCGCGGCGATCGCGACGGCGGAGAGCATGCCGAGGAAGTTCGTGGATCCCTTCGTGAGGTAGCCCCGGTTCTCCAGCGTCTCGCCGAGCACGGAGTCGATCTGGCAGCCGAGGAACCCGGCGACGACGACGATCGCGACGAACAGCCACGGCGACGGCAGCGGGGCCGCGAAGAGCGCGAAGAGGCCGAGCCCGACGAGCGCGGTCGTGACCGCGCCGACGAACCCCCACGCCTCGCCCGTGCCCGAGACCCCGCCGTTGGTTCCCGCGGGGACGGGTCGGAACGTCAGGATGCTGCGGGCGGTGCCGGCGAGGACGCCGATCTCGCTCGCGAACGTGTCGGCCGCCCCGAAGGCGAGCGCGCTGGCGTAGAGCACGGCGAGCGCGGGCCCGGTGAGCAGCGGATCGCCCCAGCCGCCGGCGAGCGCGAGACCCGTCGGGATCACGATGTGGGCGACGACGTTGGACACCCCGCGCTCCCCGGCCGCGCCCTCCTGGAGGTTCGCCCGACGCTTCCGCTCGAAGCGGAAGCGCGTAGCGAGGACGCTCGCCACGACGAACAGGATCATCAGGGCCAGGTAGGGGAACCCGGCGAACACGACGATCACGATTCCGAACACGGCGGCCACGCCGCCGGCCGCGGGGGTCAGCGCCCGCGCCATGACCGCGCCGGTCGCCAGCCC
>JASHWL010000149.1 GCA_030044105.1 Thermoplasmata archaeon | reverse complement strand
CTGCAGTCCCAGAATGCCGGACTTGAACGGCTGCGCCTTCACGAGCTTCAACCGGAGCCGCTCCGCCTGGTCGGGGAAGAGGGATCGCCCCGACCCGAGCAGGATCGGTTGCACCCGGAGGCGGAAGTCGTCGACGAGCCCGGCGCGCACGATCGCCGACACGATCGATCCGCTCCCGACGATCTGGATGTCCTTCCCCGTCCCTTCCTTCAGCCGGGCCACCTCCTTCACCGGGTCCGACCGGACGATGGTGACCGGCTTCCAGCTTCCTTCCTCGAGGTGCTTCGAGAAGACGATCTTGGGCAGGGCGTTGAGCGTCTCCGGGATGAACGGGTCCCAGCCCTGTGCCGCGGGGTCCTTCATCTTTGGAAAGACCTGCGAGAACTCCTCGTAGGTCGTCCGGCCGAACACCAGCGTGCCGACGGTGCGGAGGGCGTCGTGGGACCACGCCATGTCCGCCTCGTCGAACTCGAACCAGTCGATCTGGTTCTTGGCGTCCGTGTAGTACCCGTCGAGCGACACCAGGCTGTCCAGCATGACCTTCCGCATGCCGGAGCGCATCGGTCCGGGCCAGAAAGCCTCGCGGTGAACGAGAGTATACCGACCCCTACCGTCGTCCGAGCGCTCGGCCACGGGCCGTCCCTTGGCGGATTCCGGGGGACCAGTTCCGGGGACCCCGGGACCGGCGGCTCGAGCGCCGAGGCAACGTATTTTCGGCGCGGGACGTTCCGGCCCCGCCGGTTCCCGGCAAAGAGGACAATATGGCGGCGTCCAAGACCACCAAGCGGGCCACGACGCGACGAGCGCCTCGGTCGACGGTCGAGACTCAGGGCGAGGCGGCGGTGTTGGCGGCGATCGCGAAGATGCCGGCCCCGTACCGCGCCATGGGCGGTCGCCTGCACGCGATCATCCGGACGAACGCGCCCTCGTGGGCCCCGAGGACGTGGTACGGCATGCCCGCCTACGCGAGCGGACCGCACGTGGTCTGCTACTTCCGGGGCGGCGATAAGTTCGGCGAGCGGTACATGACGCTCGGCTTCAACGACAGTGCCCATCTCGACGACGGCCGGTTCTGGCCGGTCGTCTTCGCCCTCACGGAGCTCACGCCGGCCGAGGAGGACCGCATCGCGACCGTCGTCCGCCGCGCCGCGGGGTGAACGGGCCCCGTCGCGCGTCGCCGCTCACCGCGGATCGCTGCGTCGACGGCGCGGGGGGCGCAGGTTCGGGTCCGACTCGCCCGTCGGCTTCGGGGGGGCTCGGGCCCTCCGGACGACGAGCGCCACGCCCACCGCGGCCGCCGCGGCGACCCCCACGACGGCCGCGCCCTCCCACGTTCGGTACCACGGCAGAGCGGCCCCGCCCGAGGTCGCGGCCGAAACGCAGGTCGACGGCGGGCCCTGGCCCGCGATGTCCCAGTCCGCCACCTCGAACGAGTACGTCGCGCCCGGAACCAGTCCCGCGACCTCGTAGCTCGAGACCGGCCGAGGCAGGGTGATCACCGTGGGCGCGCCGGAGCAGTCGCGGCCCGGGAAGAGCAGCAGGCTCGTGTTCGTGAGGTCCGGGGCGGGCGAGTTGTTCCACTCCCAGAGGATCCACGTCGGCCCGACCGCTTGGGCTCGCACCCCGGCCGGTGCCGTGGGGATCGACGGCGTGCTGGCGTCCGCGCAGGACGACGCGGGGCCCTGACCGCTCGCGTTCCACGCGGTGACCTCCGCGGAGTAGTTGCTGGCGCGCGCGAGCCCCGGCGTGGAGACCCCGCTCGCGATCCCCGCCGAGAAGCCCCCGAGGAATGCCGTGCATCCGGTGCCCGCGAAGAGGTACAGGGTGTTGTTCACGACCGCTCCGCCCGTCGCGGGGTACCAGGACCAGTCGATCGTGGTGACCCCCCCGGCGGTCCCGGCGAGCTCGGACGGGGCGGACAGGGGGACGCCCGTGGTCGCCTCGGCCACGTTCGTCGAGCCGGGACTCTGCCCTTCGGCCGTCCACGCCCAAACGGCGAAGAAGTAGGTCGTCGATCGCGCGAGCGCCGGCACGGTCCACGCCGTCTCGTTGCCGGCGGTCACGTTCTCCCCCGAGGTGAGGCTCGCCGCCGTCGGGCCGAACCGGATCGTGTAGTTCGACACTGCCCCGCCCGGCGGCGTCCAGTTCAACGCGACCGAGGTGGGGGAGGCGCTGCGCGCGGCGAGCCCCGTGGGCGAGGCGGGCGGAAGGTCGTCGGCGATCCCGGCGAGGCCGAGCACCACCGCTCCCCGGTCGACGAAGCCCGGGGAGCCGGTGAGGTTCGCGAGCGTGAGCGCGTCCGGCGCGCCGTCGCCGGCGGACCGGTAGGAGAGCTCCTCGAAGCTGCTGTTCGCGGTGAGGTTCACGCCGGGCGCGAGAAACAGGAACCCGCTCGAGTTGCCGGCCATGAGCACGGTAACGGACGACCATCGCTGCACCGGCACCTCCAGCCGAAACGGGTCCGCGATCCGGGAGTCCCCGGGATAGACCGCCGTCCCGTTCGGGAAGACGAACGTGTCGTCCGCGAGCGTGGCGGAGGTCCCGTTGACGGACGAGCCATAGACCCGGATCGGGAGGTTGATCCGGCTCGAGTTGTCGTCGATCCAGACCACCCGGTTCCCCACGAAGAGCGCGGGCGTGTCGTTCAGACCGCCGTAGAACGTCGAGTCCTGGACATCGACCATGTTCCGGCCCCCGAGCACCGTCCCGACGAACGTGTCGTTGTAGAACGTGAGGCCGGTCATGTTGCTGTTGAAGTGGCCGAGGCCGTTCGCGACGCTCGTCGACAGGGCATCGGGCGACGGGGTCCCGTTGACACTGACCGTCGCGTTCTCGATCAGGGAGCCCGCCCACGAGCCGCCGACATCGGGGTCGATCAGCATGCGGCCCTCGACCTCAAGGTTCTCGAAGAGGCATCCCGGGTCCGGCCGCGCGTCGAACTCCCAGAGCCCGATGCCCGAGACCGCATCGACCGTGCAGTTGCTGACGTACCCGACGTTGAGGAAGTTGAATCCGCCCGCGGCCCCGGGATAGGCGACGTACGGGTAGGAATACTCGGTCGCCTGGAGTCCCTCGATCACGTAGCCCTGCGCGAGCACGTCCTGGCCCGCCGAGAGATAGCTCAGGATGTGGAGGCCGTTCGGTTCGCCGCTGGGCGCGAAGAACCCGGTCTCCGCGAGGTCCGAGTAGACGTGGTGGCGGCCCCCGCTCTGGTCGTAGATCAGCGAGCCGGACCAGGTCTCGTTGAGGTCGGTGGCCTGCGCGTCGAGCGAGAGGTCGCAGAGCGCGAAGTTGTTGACGGCGACCTGCGAGCTGTTCAGCCCGAGCTCGATGAAGTTGATCGTGCTGCCGTTGGTCACCGCGCCCTGGCTCGCGTTGTACAGCCCCAGGAGGCTGCCGTTGTCCGCCCGGAAGGTCCCCACCGGATCGGGCGGCAGCGAGAGCACGGTGGCTCCCTCGCCGGCGCCTTGGATCGATACGTTGCTGAAGCCGGGAAGGTCGAGCGCCTCCTCGAGCACGAACGTGCCCGCGGCGAGGTAGAGCGTGCCGCCCCCTTCCTCCCCCAGCGTGTCGTAGTCGCTCAGCAACTGCCAGGTCGTCTGGTTCTCCGAAGTGGGCGGGCCTGCCAGATCGCGTGCGAGCCCTGGCTGCAGTTGGCGGGGTTCGCCGGGAGCGCGGCCGATCCGGGGGGCGACGGGACCGGGAGTCCCGTCGAGACCGGCCCTTCCCTTCCCGAGAGCGGGGAGCCGGGCCCGGACGTCGGCACCGAGAGGGAGACGGCGGTTACGGCGACGGCGAGCACGAGCGCGAAACGGGCTCGCATGTCACGGAGATCGCCGCGCACGAAGGTACGCCGTTCGGTTTCGAGCGCAGGCATCCGCGCCGCCGGTGGAAGTCGTTCCCGTCACGCCGCCCGGCGCCGAGGGACGAAGGCTCCATAAGACCATGTCCCAACCCGATCGCTCCCATCGAGCGGCCCCTTCGCGCGGGGAACCCCGGCGCCCGGCGCGTCAGCCGCTCGCGCGCCCGAGAAGACGCCGACGC
>JASHWL010000148.1 GCA_030044105.1 Thermoplasmata archaeon | reverse complement strand
CGGGCGCAAGGTACATTACGCCCAACCGCCAAGTTTGTTCGGGTTCTCCGTGCACGTCGCGCCGCTTCGACTGGTCCCAGCGGCGTTGATCGGTGTGGCGGTGATCGTCCTGGTTTTCTCTCCGATTCCCGCGGGCGCGGGGGGTTCGGCTCGGGCCGCGCTCGAGGGGACGGGGACTTCGGCACGAGCTGCGGCCGTGCCTTCGACCCGCGCATCCTCGGACTCGGATGTTCCGGCGGCTTCGACTCCCGCCGCGGCGACCCTCACGGCGCCGGGCCAATCCCCAAGCGCCATCAGTCTCAGCTGGACTGACGCGGTACCGACCGACGACACGTACACGAACTACACCGTCGAGGAAGCGAGCGCAAGCTCGGCTTGGAAGTTGGCCCCGGTCGCGACCATCACCGACGACACCACGACCACCTACGTCCAGGCCGGCGTCTCCCCCTCGACGGACTACGACTGGCAGGTCGTCGAGAACTACGAGTCGTGCATCATCGGTCCCATCGGCTGCACGGCCGAGTCGGCCTCGACCAACCTGCTCAACGTCACGCAGCCGCCGGTCGCGTTCCTCAACTACAGCGGCCTCACCAGCACCTTTGCGAACCTTCACTGGACGAACAACGCGACCTACGGCGGACAGATCTCGTTCAGCGAGTACCAAGTCTATGAGAGCGAGAACGGAGGCAGCGCGGCCTCCGTGCAGACGATCACGAACGTCAACGCGAACAGCTACGGGGCGACGCTGAGCGCGGGCAACAGCTACACGTTCTATGTGGAGACCGAGGACTGCACTCCGAGCTGTTCCGGCACGGGACTCAGCACCACGCAGTCCAACCTGATCACGCTGGGCCCGCCTGAGACGCTGAGCGTCACGGTGACCGCCGAGCGCTCGGAGATCGACCTCGGGCAGTCCGACCTGTTCACCTGCGTCCCCTCGGGAGGCGAGTCCCCGTTCTCCTACAGCTGGAGCCTGGGCGGTGGCAGCTACGCGCCGGGGAACGCGAGCGAGAGCTTTGCGCTGAGCCAGACCCCCACCGAGAGCGTCCAGTGTCAGGTCGAGGACGCCGAGCCCACGAGCGCGTCCGGCGGAACCAGTGTGGTCGTGAACCCGCCGCTCGTCGTCGTCGCCTCGGTCAACCGGACGGCCGCGGACGTGGGTCAGACCGCGGACTTCGTCTGCTACGCCGAGGGCGGGACGACCCCCTACTCCCTGAGCTGGTCCTTCGGCGACGGAGAGACCTCGCCCGTGGGCAACGTGACCCACGTCTACGCGTCCGCCGCGAGCTACGCGCCGTTCTGCATCGTGTCCGACGGCACCGGTGCGACGCTCGCTCCGGCGTTCGGCCTGATCGTGAGTCCGGCGCTCTCGACCACCGCCACGGCGGAGAGCACGGCCGCGGCGCCCGGCACGGCGCTGTCGTTCACGGCCCATCCCGTGGACGGGTCGGGGACCTACACCGCGTACAACTGGACGTTCTCGGACGGCGGCACCGCGCAGGGGAGCCAGGTCAGCCACGCCTTCTCGCGCACCGGGAGCCAGACGGCGACGCTCATCGTCACCGACTCGAACGGGGCCACCGCCTCGGCGATGGCCTCGGTGGCCGTCTCGTACGTGACCGCGCTCGCCACGGGCCCGACGTCCGCGACGGTCGGCGCTTCGGTGTCGTTCTCCGCGGTGGCCTCCGGCGGGGCCGGATCCCCGTACAACTACACCTGGACGTTCGGGACGGGTGCGATCGCCTACGGCGCGGAGGTCAGCCACACCTTCTCCGCGAAGGGCACGTTCTCGCCGCAGCTCACGGTGAAGGACGCGCTCGGGGCGGTCAATGTGACGACGCTCGCGGCCGTGCACGTGTCGGCCGCGCCCCCGCCCTTGAGCGGCTTCGCGACCTGGCTGATCCTGGGGATCGGCGTGGCGGTCGCCCTCGTGCTGGCGGCGGTCGTGCTCGCCCGGCGCCGCTCGGAGGAAGCGAAGGCCCTCGCCGCGGGATCCGCCTACGTTCCCCCGACCAACCCGAGTCGCACGATCCGGGGCCGGAAGGTCTGTCCGTTCTGCGGCGCCACGAACCTGCCGGTCCGTACGACCTGCGCCCAATGCGGTAAGCAGCTCCCTCGGGGCTCCTCCTGATCCTTGAGTCGAGACCGAGCCCGGGGGCGGCCCGTCCTTCGAGGCAAGGGTTCAAGACGCGCGCGAGAGGTCCCGCTGCAAAGGCCGTCTCGTTCGAGACGGAACCGCGGTCCCTCGTGACGACCAACCTCCGGATCAGCCTGACGATCCTGACCCTGGGCTTCGCGATCGAAGGGGCGGGCGAAGCGTACTCGCTCATCTCGAGCGGCGCGTTCCTTCCGGGAACGAGCCTCGTGTTTCTCGCCTCGACGCTCCTGACCCTGCTCGGGCTCCTGTTCCTGTTCCTCGGGCGCCACGAGTGGAACGAGATCCACCGTTCGCGGGCCGCCCGCACGAATCTGATCTTCGGGTTGAGCCTCCTCGGCGGCTTCGTCGCGGCGGTCGAGGTCGCCGTCCTCGCGTACTATCCGTCCCTCGGGATCCCGCTGTGGAGCAAGGTCGTCTTCGGGGCGGCCCTCGGGTCGCTGGTCTTTGGGACCTTCGCGACGTACGCGTACCTCGTCTTCCACCTGGTCCGCCGGCCGAGCCGCGCGGTCCTGGTGGCGTCGGCGGTGTGGGCGCTGATCGTCTCCGCCTACATCGGCCGCGTGCTGGCCGGGGACCTGCCCTCGATTCTCGCGGCGATCGGAGCCCGATCCCTGTCGGTGGATCAGATGTTCGCGCCGGTCGACTACCTCGCGTCGTACCTCTTCGTGTCGTACTTCCTGCTCTTCGCGGCCTACCTCGACGCGCACGCCGTCGTCGCGAAGGGTCTCCCCACGGCGACGCCGGTACGCGTTCCGGCGACGGGCGGAGGCGGCACGACGCGCTGAGCCGCGAGCGCGAATTTGGACCGGGTTATACTTTCGAAAATCGAGCGCGAGGGTCTGTTCGACCGTGCTGAGAATTTGTTCGACACGTCAGAAAATAGCGGGCCGGCGCTGGGTCCGGAACTTCTCTCGTTGCGTGGCCCGTTGATTTAAGTATGGGGAATTGGAATCCCCTTGCGTGGCTGTGTTCGACAAGGCGTCGAAGCGCGCACCGTCCCCGCCCCAGGGTCCGGCGCCCGCTCCGGAGGAGCCAGAAGACGCGCGCATCGCGCTACGGTGCAACCGCAAGGAACTGCGGCTGGTCGACTCGTTCGTCACCCAGGGCGAGTTCGAGAGCCGGTCGGAGCTCATGCGGGCGGCGCTGCACGCGTTCCTGCGCTCCCGAGCGCTGTCGGCCGCCCCCACGCCCCCCGTAGACGCCGAGGGCTTCATCGAAGTCCCGGTGCGCCTGCGGCCCGACGAATACGCCGTCTTCGAGACCTATGCCCGGCACGTCGCGAACGGACAGGATGTGCGCGATCTCCTCGCGCAGATCATCCGCCACGGCGAGACCGAGCTGAAGGTCCACGAGCTCGCCGCGCGAGCTCGCGCAACGGTGCGCGAAGCGGTGGAGACCCGGGCCCGAGCGGGAGACCTCCAGGAGAGCGCGAAGGACCTGGAGCGAAAGGGGGTCGTCGGTCGGTAGGCGGGCGAGTCGGAACGCGGCACAGGGGTGGGTTGTGGGAATCTACGAGGCCGGGCAGGACGCGGGCGAGCGAGACAGCATGATCGGGTCCATCGACGGACTCGGTGGCGAAACGTGGCCGGCCCCGCTGAAGCTGGGCCAGGACGTGCGCTTCGTGCTCGTAGCCGTCGGAGGCGGCGCCATTCGCGTCGCCGGGCTCGTCGCGGCGCAGCACATCCGGCACCTCGAGACCGTGGCGATCAACTGCGACCCGTCGGTCCAGGGCCACGCGGAGTTCGACCGGCGCATCTATCTCGGCCCGGACACCGGGGCCGAGAGCGACACCGGCGGTTCCCCCGTGGTCGGGGGCGTCCTCGCGCGGGCGGCCGAGCCGGCCCTCGAGCGGGTCTTCCGCGGCGCGACGTTCGTGATCCTCGTGGGAAGCCTCGGCGGCGGTGCCGGCAGCGGGGCGTTCCCGCACGTGCTCGACGTCGCCTGCAAGCACGCGGAGGTCGTCAGCGCCTTCGTGATCAAGCCGTTCCGCTGCGAGGGCGAGCGCCGCGGCGTCGCCGACCGAGCGATCGGGCGGCTGCAGATGCTCACGTACTACACCGAGCGGCACGAGCGCGGCCAGGCCCGGCTCACGGTGCTCGACAACGAGAGCCTCGTGCACCGATCGGGCGGGATCCTATTTGCCGGGGTCCCCCGGCACTGGGCGAAGGTCCTCCAAGACCATATCGAAACCTCGTTCGTCGCCCCCGTCGAGTCCCTGATCGAGTCCATCCAGTTCTCCCGGGCAGCCGAGATCGCGGTCCGCGCCGCGGCTCCGTCCGCGGAGGAGCCTGAGCTCGAGGTCGTCCCCGCACCCCCCGCGCCTCCCGTCGAACTTCCCCCGATCCTGCCCGCCGCCGGCGCCGAGGCGGAGCTCACGTTCGAGATCGACAGCGAGGCCCGACCGCCTCCCGCTCCCTAAGGGTGGGACCGGAGACACAGGGTCGCCCGGCCCGCAGGCCGACGGGTCGCGCGCGGGCCGTCCTCCATGCTTAAGAGCAGCGCCGGTCCTCGGGCCGAGCGATGGACGGCCGCTGGTTCACGATCGTCTTCCTGCTGATCCTTCCGGCGGCGCTGATCGCGCCGACGGTGATCTGGTTCGCCTCGAATCCCGTCGCGATCTTCGTCGAGTTCGCCGCGATGATCGCCGGCGGCTTCTACCTGCTCACGTACAACGACAGCTTCCAGTAGGCGCCGCGCGCCGGTCCTGGTTCAGCGGTACATCTCGGGCGAGGCCGGCGGTCGATCGGCCGCTTCCTCGGCGGGCGTGCCCTCCCGGGCCGCCTGCGACTTCATGACGGAACGGAGCGCCTTCTCGATCTGCTCTGCCTGGGCGCGCAGAGGCTCGGTGTCGATCTTGAGCTCGGGCAGCAGCCGGTCGAGCGTCTCGATGAGCGCGGCGCCCGCCCGGTGATCGGGGACGCCCTCGGCGATCCGGGAGCTCACGAGCAGGGCCGCGACCGGCACCTTGCGCCCGATGCCCTGGACCAGGAGCGCGCCCGAGACTCCGCCGATGACGCCTTCCTCGAGCAGTCGCGCCTTTGCGCCCTCGAAGCGCGCCCGGACCGCGGGATCGTCCCGCGCGAACGTGACCCACACCTGCTCCGGAGCGTCGTCCGTCGCGGCCTCGTCCCCGGCCGACTCGTCCCCCTCGGGATGCGGTACGACGCCCTCGAGGCACACGATCGCCCGGGCGCCCCGGCGCTCCGCGTTGTCGAGGATTGTCCGGGCGAGGGCGTTCGCCTGGGAGGCGGTCGGCGGGAACTCGGAGAGAACGAGCGCGAGATCGGGACGGCCGTAGACCCGGACCGTCGGGTGAACCTCGCCGCCCTGGACGACCGCGATCGGCGCGGAGTCCGGCGAATCGAACCGTCCCGTCCGCGGGAGCTTGAGCGCGCGCACCATGTAGTGGCCGGCGATGATCGTCGCGAGGCCGGCGCTGGGGAACGCGGAGAGGATCACCGAGCCCGGGCCGATCGGGCTCCCGGCGGACGGCTCGTCGTTCCACGTGTACTCCATCGCGATGCGCCCCCGGTGACCCGCGTGGGCCCCGGGCTACATTACCCCTCGCCCCGCGACCGACGCCCGCCGAACAAACCCCAAGTACTCGCCACCGGTCGGAAGCGACGTGGGGCTTCCGCTCCGGGACATCGTCGTCGCGCAGGAGCTCCCGTGGGAGGCGCTCTCGGGGCGCACGCTCGCGGTCGACGGCTACAACGCCGTCTACCAGTTCCTTGCCACGATCCGCCAGCGCGACGGCCAGCTGTTCTGCGATCCGGCCGGCCACGTCACCAGCCACCTCATGGGCGTGTTCTACCGGACCACCGCGCTCCTCCGGGAGGGCGTGCTCCCGGTCTGGGTGTTCGACGGGAAGCCGCCGGAGCGCAAGGCCGGGACGATCCGGCGTCGGATCGAGCTGAAGGAGAAGGCCGAGGTGCAGTACCAGGAGGCCCTCGCCGCGGGCGATCTCGAGACCGCGCGGCGGAAGGCCGCCCAGACCTCGCACCTCACCCGCCCGATGGTCGACGAGCTGAGCGAGCTGCTCCGCGCGCTCGGCGTGCCCGTGGTGCCCGCACCCAGCGAGGGCGAGGCGCAGGCCGCGGTGATGGCCGCCAAGTCCATCGTCTGGGCGAGCGCCTCCGAGGACTACGATACCCTGCTGTTCGGGGCGCCCCGGCTCGTCCGGGGCCTCGCCGCCCGGGGTCGGACCGGCGCGGGCGGAGGGGCCCAGTTCATCGACCGGGACGCGCTCCTGAGCCATCTCGGGATCGACGGGGACGAGCTGATCGCGCTCGGGATCATCGTGGGGACCGACTTCAACGAGGGCGCGACCGGCTACGGGCCCAAGAAGGCCTTGAAGGCGGTGCAGGAGCACCGCGGCTTCGAAGCGACCATGCGCCAGGTCGGCATCGACCCGAAGGAGGCGACCGAGGTGGCCGAGATCTTCCGCCATCCCCTGGCCGCCGACGTTCCGCCCCCGACCTTCGGGCCCGTGGACGAGGCCGCGGTCCGGCGCCTGCTGGTGGAGGGCCACTCGTTCTCCGAGGACCGGGTGGACGCGGCGATCGCGCGGGCGCGGCAGCGTCCGAAGGTGACCTCGAGCCCGAGCGACGCGCGCGGGCATCAGACGCTCCTCGAGGCGTTCGGGGGGCCGCGCGAGTGAGCGGCTTCGAGTGCGTCCCGAACTTCTCGGAAGGCCGCGATGCGGCCGTCGTGGAGCGGATCGCCGGGGCCGCGCGCACGGTCCCGGGCGTGACCGTGCTCGACGTCGAGAAGGACCCCGCGCACCACCGATCGGTGATCAGCCTCGTGGGCGAGGGCGACGCGCTCGTGGAGGCGGTCCTCGAGATGATGCGCGTCGCCACCGGCGCGATCGACCTGACGCATCACCGCGGCGAGCACCCGCGCATGGGCGCGACCGACGTGGTCCCGTTCGTGCCCCTCGGGTCCTCCACCATGGAGGACGCGGTGCGGCTCGCCGAGCGTCTCGGCGAACGGGTGGCCCGGGAGCTCCAGATCCCGGTCTACCTCTACGGGGCGGCGGCCCGCCGGCCGGAACGCGCCGACCTCGCCAAGGTCCGGGAGGGGCAGTTCGAGGGGATCCGCGATTCGATCGCGATCGACCCCGCTCGGGTCCCCGACTTCGGGGCAGCCCGGGTCCACCCGACCGCCGGGGCCGTCGCGATCGGGGCGCGTCCCGTGCTGATCGCGTACAACGTCTACCTCACCACGTCTGACCTCGCCGTCGCGAAGAAGATCGCGAAGACGGTCCGGGCCCGGGACGGCGGACTCCCCGAGGTGAAAGCCCTCGGCTTCGACATCCCCGAGCGGCACGAGGTGCAGGTCTCCATGAACCTGACCGACTACCGGATCACGTCCGTCGACCGGGCGTTCGACGCGGTCCGGCAGGCCGCGGAGTCCCTCGGCACCGGCGTGGACGAGTCCGAGATCGTCGGCCTGGTCCCCGAGGACGCGCTCTTCGACGTCGCCGAGCATCATCTCGCGCTGAAGCACTTCGACCGGGCCGCGATCCTCGAGCGCAAGGTGCGGTCGGTCGAGGCCACGTCTCCGACCGGGGAGTCGCTCGCCCGGTTCGCCGAGCGACTCGCGGCGCGCACGCCCACGCCGGGCGGCGGGAGCGCCGCGGCCGCCGCGGGTGCCCTGGGGGCGGCGCTCGGCGAGATGGTGCTCGCGTACTCGATCGACCCCGCGCAACCGAACCCGGAGCTGGGCGAGGCGCAGGCCGCGCTGCGCTCGGGCCGGCGGCGGATGCTCTCGCTCGTCCAGGACGACGCGGCATCCTACGAGGCGGTCCGCGCGGCCCGCCGGACGAGGAAGGCCCAGCCGGGCGACGCGACCGCCGAAGCGGGCTACCGCAGCGCGCTCCGCGGCGCGGTCGCGGTCCCGCTGGAGACCGCGCGCCTCGCGCAGGACCTCGCGGTCCGGCTGGAGGCCGTGCGCTCCCGAACGAAGGCCGCGCTCGGCAGCGACCTCACCACGTCGCTGGCGCTGTTCCGGGCGACGACCGAGGGCGCGCTCGCGAACGTGGCGATCAACCTCGCCGACCTCGAGGCGATCGGCGAGCCGACCGCCGAGGTCGCGTCGGAGATCGACCGGCTTCGGCCGCGCGCATGAGCGGCGAGCCCCTCCGACCGCCCGCAGGGTCCCGCCCGACGGTGTGGGTGAACTTCGCGGCCTCGGAGGACGGGCGGATCGCGTACGCGGGCGGGCGGCGCGCCCGCCTCTCGTCGCCCGAGGACCTGCGACGGGTGCAACAGATGCGCGCGAACTGCGACGCCGTCCTCGTCGGCGTCGGCACCGTCCTGCGGGACGACCCGTCGCTGCGCGTGCACTGGGACGTGCTCGGGGAACCGCCCGGCCCGTCGCCCGCGCGGATCGTGGTCGACTCGACGGGCCGGACCCCGCCCGGCGCCCGAGTGCTCGATGGGACCGCCCGCACGATCGTCGCCGTCGCGGAGCGTTGCACCCGAAGGTTCCCGGACGGGATCGAGGTCATTATCGCGGGTCGTGACCGCGTCGATCTCGGCGCCCTCTTCGAGCGGCTGCCGGGGCTCGGGGTCCGGCGCCTGATGGTCGAAGGCGGCTCCGAGATCCTCACGTCGGTCTTCCGGGCCCGGCTGTTCGACCGATGCACCGTGTACCA
>JASHWL010000147.1 GCA_030044105.1 Thermoplasmata archaeon | reverse complement strand
GCGCTGGGCGCCTGCCGGACGCTGCTCGCCGCGCAGCCCGAGAGCCTCGAGGCGATGCGGGGCATCGCGGAGCTCGAGCTCGCGCGCGGCGACGCGGCGAAGTCCGTCGAGGCGTACCGCGCGCTCGCGAAGGCGCATCCCCACGCGGTCCCGGACCTGAAGAAGGCGCTCGACGCCGCCCGCGCCGCGAGCCTCGGACCGGCGGTCCTCGAGTTCGCGCGTGCGGTCCTGGCCGAGGAACCGAACGACGTGGCGGCCCAGGTCGAGCTCGCGCGGGGACTCGCCGCCGCCGGTGACCCGGCGGGTGCGGTCCGGGCGTACGACGCGCTGCTCGTGGCCCACCCGGGCGAGCTCCCGTACCTCCTCGAGAAGAAGGAAATTGTCGCGCGGACGAACGAGCCGGCCCAGCTCGCGGGCGTGCTCGACGAGCTGTTCCGTCTCGATGCCACCCGCACCGATGTCGCGGTCGAGCGCGGGAACCTCTACCTGGCGCTCGCGTACGACGAACCGGAAGGCTCGGGCGAGCGGGACCGGGCCGCCCGGACCGCCCTCGTCTCCTACGAGCGGTCCTCCACCGACCCCGACGCGGCCGCGGTGAGCCTGCTCGGGATCGCGCGGGGCTCGCGGCTCGTGGGCGACCACGAGCGCGCGATCCAGGCGTACCGGGACTTCCTCGACCGTCCGGGCAACCAGGACCGCAACGACGTCCTGAAGGAGCTCGGGCACGCGCTCCGCGAGACGGGGCGGAACTCGGAGGCGACCGAAGCCTACGCGCGTGCGATCGCCGGCGGGCTGGAGGACCCCGATCTCTTCTGGGGCGCGGTCGAGGTGCTGGCGCAGCTCAACCAGGAAGCGCGGGCGCTCCAGCTGCTCGAGGTCCTGCTCCGGAAGGAGCCGAACAATCCGCTGTTCCTCCGGAAGAAGGGGCAGCTCCTCCTCCGGCTCGGCCGCCGCCCCGAGGCCCTGACGGTCCTGCAGGCCGCCGTCCAGGCGACGCCGGGCGACGCGAACGCCTACTTCGAGGTCGCGGAGGCCCTGCGGGCCCAGGGCGCGTACGCCGACGCGATTGAGTACCAGCGCCGCGGCCTCCAGATCGAGCCGAAGCACCGGCACGGGCGCCTCGCGCTCGCCGAGACCCTGCTGCTCGCCGGCCAGTACCCCGAGGTCGTGACGATCGCCGACCAGCTCCTCAAGGAGGACCCGAACGAGATCGCCGCCTGGAAGGCGCGCGGCGACGCCTGGCGCGCGCTCGGCCGGCCGACGGAGCTCCTCTACTCGCTGACCGCGATCCTCCTGCTCGAGCCCGAGAACGGGCCCGCCCTCCTGGAGAAGTACCGCCTGCACCGGGACGCCGGCGAGAAGAAGGAGGCGTTCGAGACGCTCTCGAAGCTGCTCGCCATCGACGGTCCCGACGCGCACGACGCGACGCTCCACCTCGAGCGCGGCGACGTCGCCGCCGACCTCGGCCTCGCCGAGGAGGCGAACCGCGCGTACGAGCGGGCGGCCGAGATCGACCCGGTCTACCGGGCCGAGATCGCGATCCGGCGGGCCCGGCTCCGACTCACCGCGGGCCGGCCCGACCTCGCGCTCGAGGTCCTGGACGAGGGCCTGAAGGCCGCGCCCGCGGGCGCGCCCGCGAACCTCGCGGCCCTGCTGCTCCGGGCGGAGGTGCTGGGCGCGCTCGAGCGGCCGGCGGACGCGCGGGCCGTCTACGAGGAGGTCCGGCAGCGGGAGCCCCGCTCCCCGCTCGCGATCGCGGGGATCGCACGCTCGCTGCTGGACGAGGGCCGGCCCGCGGACGCGCTCGAGTTCCTGCGCCAGTCGACGCCGCAGATCCCGCCCCAGGAGTCCCTCTACCTGCTGCTCGCCGAGGCGGAGAGCGGGCTCGGCCACCTCGACAACGCCGCCGAGGCCCTCAAGAAGGGCACCGAGCTCCTCCCGAAGAGCGAGGCCCTCTGGATCCGGCTCGGCGAGGTCGGGATCGCCCGGCAGGCGTGGCCGGACGCCGCCAACGCCTTCGCGCACGCGCTGACGATCTCGCCCGCGAACGTGGAGGTGCTGCTGCGCGCCGGGTTCGTCGCCGACCGCCTCGGGCACCCGAACGAGGCGCTCTCGTTCTACGAGCGGGCCGCCGAGTCCGACCCGAAGAACAAGCAGGCCTGGACCAGCCGCGGCCTCGCGCTCCTCGGCACGGGCCGCCCGCAGGACGCGCAGGGGAGCTTCGAGCGCGCGCTCGCCCTCGACTCGGACTTCGCGGCCGCCAAGGACGGCAAGAAGCTCGCGGTCCAGAAGACGCGGGATGCCGAGATCCAGCGCTTCGGCATGGAGGCGCTGCTGCTCGAGGCGAAGCTCAACCGGACGGTCGCGAAGAACGACCTGTTCGTCACCCTGCACGTGCCGTACGAGTTCCTCGAGCCGGTGCTGGCCGCGATCGGCCGTCCGCCGGACCTCAAGCTCGACCGCCTGAACGAGGCGGAGATCCGCGACCTCGAGAGCGCCTCGTACCACCTCGTGACGCAGGCGCTCGAGCGCCGGCCGCCCGGGATCGAGCGGCGGGGCTTCACCATGGCCGACGTCGCCGTGCTCTCCCCGTCCGGCTACTCGCTCGACCAGGTCCAGCGCCTCTTCGGCTACCTCAAGGCGGTCCTCGAGGCGGACCTCCGCCCCGAGAACCTCCGGCTCACGCCCGACGTCGAGGAGCTGGCCCGGAAGGCGCTCCTCCTCCCGCCCGAGCAGCGGACGCTGTTCCAGCTCGTCCGCAACCTGCGGGTCGGGCTCTACAAGGCCCGGCTGATCAAGGTGGTCGAGGAAGCCGGCTCCGCGGTCCACGCGCCGCTCCCGACCCTCGACCTCGGCGCCTACTCGCCCGAGTTCCGGGCGGAGGCGGGCCCCGCCGGACCGGCGGGACCGGCGCCCGAGGTCGACGGCGACACGTTCTTCGCGCCGGAGAACCGCCCCTCCGGCAGCGCGGCCCCCGGGCCGACGGCGGCGCCGGCGGCCGCCGCCTTCACCCCCTCGATCGCGACCGCCGGGTCCTCCGCGCCCGCCGCGGGAACGGCGCGGTGCGTCGGATGCGGCGGGATCGCGTCGGTGCAGCACATGTGCGGCGCGCCGCTCTGCCAACACTGCATCGGGCAGTTCCCCAACTGCCCGAAGTGCGGCCGGCCGATCTCGACCGACAACACCCGGGCGCTCGCGGGGGCTACCGTCCATGTGACCCCGCCCTCCGCCGCCCGCGCCACGGCGCACAAATCCAAGCCCGCGGCGGCGCCGCCCCGACGCGACCACCCGGCACCGGCCCCCAAACCCGCCGAACCCAAGGCGGCCCCGGCGGCGCCCCCGGCCAAGCCGGCCCCCGTGGTCCCGGCGGCCCCGCCGAAGGCGGCTCCCGCCAAGATGCCCGAGCCTCCGTCCCCTCCACCGGCCCCGGTCGTGAAGCCCAAGCGGGACAAGCCGGACGATGAGCCGCGGCTCTGAGTGCCGAGCGGCCCCTTTAGGTTCTTATAGTATCCCCGACTGATTCCACCGTTCAACGGCGATGTCGACCCCCCCGTCCCCGTCCGCACCGAAGGTCGCGAAGTGGAGCGCCCCCGCGCTGACGGCGCTCTTCCTGATCATCGCGGCCGTGCTGTTCGCGCTCGTCTACGTGCTGCTGCCCGGCAGCATGCACTTCTACGGCCTCGTCTGGATCGGCATCATCGCCCTGATCATTGCCCTCGCCTGCTACCTCGCGGAATCCCTGGCCCGCGAGCCCTCGTACCAGCGATCGCTGGCCTGGGGCTTCTTCGGGCTCGGCTTCGCGGTCCTCTACCTGACGATCGGCCTCGCCCCGTCCTACGGGGTGTCCATCGGGACCGCCTGGCAGCTCGCGGGCCTGCTCGTTACCACCATCGTGCTCGCGATCGCCGTGGTCGGCATGATGTGGCGGGCGCGCGCGGTCGCGGCGGTCGCGCCTCGCGAGGCCCAGCGGGAGGTCTGGCGCGACCGCCCGGCCCCCTCGGCGTTCAGCTACGCCGCCGCCAATTCCCCGTCCGTTCCGACCACCGCGGCCCCCCCTCCGCCCGCCACCGGTCCGCGGCCTCCGGGAGGCTCGTAGATGTCCGCCCCGTCCACGGCGCCCCCCGCTCCGGCGTCCGCGATGCTGACCTGCCCCAAGTGCGGCGCGTCGGTGCCCGCCGGCAACAAGTTCTGCTCGGCGTGCGGCGCGCCGATGGCCTCGGCGCCCTCCACGCCTTCCCCCGCCCCCGCGACCTCCGCGGCGACCTCCGCTTCGAGCGGCGCCCCCGCCCCGGCCGCTCCGGGAGCGACGCCGATCGACCTCCGCCAGCGGGTCGACCAGGACCGCGGGGTGCTGAAGCGCCTGCAGCTGCTCGTGCCCGGCTACCGGGGCTACCGACAGGCCGAGGACATCCGGGAGGCCGACGCGCTGCTCCGCGTCCAGGTCGCGGACAAGATCAAGAACGCCCGGGCCACGCTCGACAACACGCGCCAGGCGCTCGTCCAGGCGAACCAGTTCGGCACGCTCACCGACCTCGCGCCCCTGATGGCCGACCTGATGCGGCTCGAAGGCGAGATCCGCCACGGGGAGCAGGGCTACACGGGGATCTCGCCCGCGGTGCGGATCAACCCGCAGCAGCTCGACCGCCTCTACGAGTACGACTTCGGCTTCGCCCAGGCGGGCGACCAGCTCGCGCAGACGATCGCCCCGCTCCCGGGCCTGGCGACCGGCCCGAGCTCGAGCCAGGTCGCGGGCGTGCTCGCGACCGCGCGGAGCCAGGTCAACCAGCTCGAGCAGGCGTTCAAGGCGCGGGTCCAGGCGATCGAGAACATCCGGGTTTCGTAGGATAGGACAGGAGCGTCACCGATGGTCACCAACAATCCGATCCCCGCCTCGGGCGGCAGCCTGATCGGCGCGACGACGATCAACTGGGAGGACGTCTACAAGGGCCCGAACGTGATGTGGCGCGTCCCGCGCAACATCAAGTGGGGCGACAACATCGTCGTCCGCGAGGACGAGACCGCGGTCTTCTACCGCGACGGGAAGGTCCTCGCCTACCTCGACCGGCCGGACCGGTACTCCCTCACGACCCTCAACGCGCGGTTGCTCGGCAACCTCGTCCAGTCGCTCTCGGGCGTCCGCCAGGAGGCCGAGGTCTACTACCTGCAGCGCCGCCTCTTCGACGGCAAGTTCGGGAGCACCGAGCCGTACGTGTTCCGGGACTCCGACTTCGGGCTCGTCCAGCTCCGCGTCTTCGGCTCCTACCGGTGGAAGGTCA
>JASHWL010000146.1 GCA_030044105.1 Thermoplasmata archaeon | reverse complement strand
CACGAGCGCGCAGACGCCGGCGAACGCCCGCCGAGCGGTCCGGGGCGGGACCTCTCCCGGCTCCGTGCGGGACGGCGGCTCCGTCGTTGGGGGGGTCATCGGTGGCGGGGGACGCTCGCTCTGCATCGGGCGCTCACCACCCGAGTCGGTCGAGCTTGCGCGCCGCCTTCGTGGACTTCTTCCACTCCCGATAATGGTCGCGGCACAGCGGCGCCCGTCGGCCCTTCTCCGGCAGCTGGGGGAACGCCTTCCGAGCCTCGGTGAGGGTCAGCCGGCGGACCGACTCGGCGCCGCAGCCCGGGACGAGGCAGGGTTCCGGTCCTTCCGCCGTGCCGTCGGGGCTCATCGCCGAGCCTGACGCGCGGCGATCGCTGCCACCATCTCGGGGACCTCGTACGGGAACCGCGCGACCTGCGCGCCGGCCTTCTCGAGCGCCGCGACCTTCGACTCGGCCGTTCCCCGGCCCCGCGTGATGATCGCGCCGGCGTGGCCCATGCGCTTCCCCGGGGGGGCGCTCCGTCCGGCGATGTACGCGACCACCGGCTTCGTGACGTGTCCGTGGATGTACTCCGCGGCTTCCTCCTCCGCGGTGCCGCCGATCTCCCCGACCATCACGAGGAGGTCGGTCTCGGGATCCGCCTGGAAGAGTGGGAGCGCGTCGACGAACGACGTCCCGACCACCGGGTCCCCGCCGAGCCCGATGCAGGTGGATTGACCGAGCCCGTGCTCCGTGATCCCGTTCACGATCTCGTAGGTCAGCGTCCCGCTGCGGGAGATCACCCCGACGCGCCCGGGACGGAAGACGACGTTCGGGATGATCCCGACCTTCGCTTTCCCGGGCGACGCGATCCCCGGGCAGTTCGGCCCGATGATCCGCGTTCCCTTCGAGCGGGCGTAGTGGTACATCACGAGCATGTCGTGGAACGGGATGTGCTCCGTGACCACGACCGCGAGCCGGATCCCCGCGTCGACGCTCTCGATCAGGGCGTCCTTGGCGTACGGCGCCGGGACGAAGATGCAGGCCGCGTTCGCCTGGGTCGTGTCCACGGCCTCCCGGACGGCATCGAAGACCGGGACGCCGTCGACCTCCGTGCCGCCCTTGCCCGGCGTGACCCCGGCGACGACGGCGGTTCCGAACAGCTTCATCTGCCGCGTGTGGACCGTGCCTTGGTGGCCCGTGATCCCCTGGACGACGACGCGCGTCGCGGCGTCCACGAGCACGGTCATGCCGACCCCCGCGCGGCGGCCACGACGGCCTGCGCCGAGTCCTTGAGGCTCGGGATCGACGTGATCCCCGCGGCGCGGAGGATCTCGATCCCCTCGCGCTCGTTGTTCCCCCGGATCCGTGCGACCAGCGGGAACCGCTCCCCGGGCGGCACCTGATCCATCGCGGCCACGAGTCCCTTCGCGACGGTGTCGCAGCGGGTGACCCCGCCGAAGATGTTGAGGAAGACCGCGCGCGGCTTCGCCTGCGCCATCAGGAGGAACGCCTCGGTCACCTTCTTCGGGTCGTCGGTGCCCCCGAGGTCCAGGAAGACCCCGGGGTTTCCGCCGAACTCCTTCAGCACGTCGAGCGTGGCCATCGTGAGGCCGGCGCCGTTCGCGATGACCCCGATGTTCCCGTCCAGCTGGACGAACGCGATCTCCTTCTCCCGGGCGATCTCCTCGAGCGGGGTCCGGTCGTCGCGGATGTCGGAGTACTCGGGGTGGCGGAAGCCCGCATCGTCCTCGATGATCACCTTCGCGTCGAGCGCGACGAGCCCTTCGCCCACGACCGCGAGCGGGTTGATCTCGACGAGCTCCGCGTCCTCCTGCTGGAAGAGCCGCCAGAGCGCCGACAGCAGGCGATCCAGCGAGGCGGCGACCGGTCCCGAGAGACCGAGCTCCTGGGCGGCCCGCCGCCGCTCGTAGGCCGCGAGGCCCGGGAACGGGTCGACCGGGATGCGGGCGATCGCCGCATCGTCCACCGACTCGATCTCGACCCCTCCCTGAGCGCTCACGATCAGAATCGGCAGGCGCGCGCTCCGGTCGAGCGTGAACGACAGGTACAGCTCGCGTCCGAGGGCGAGCTTCTGCTCGAGCAGGACCTCCTTGACCGTCTCGCCCTTGAACTCCAGGCCGAGGATCCCCTGGGCGGCGGCGCGGGCTTCCTCGGGCGTGTTCGCGAAGCGGACGGCCCCGCCCTTGGCGCGCCCGCCGGCGAGCACCTGGGCCTTCACCACGCACGGCAAGGGGACCGTCCCGCTGCGCGTGAGCTGCTCGGCTTCCGCCGGGGTGCGGGCGACCTGGCCGATGGGCAGGGGGACGCCGTACTTTCGAAAGAGCTCCTTCCCCCGCCACTCCGCGAGCTTGACCATGCGAACCTCGGGCGCGCCGAGGCCCGGTCCATATTAAGACCGCGCCCGCCGCCGAGCCCGGGCCACCCCGGCCCGCGCCGGCGAGACGCGCCGGTGTCGCCGCTCCGGGGGCTCCGCGCCGGGGGTTTCGGGCGCGGCCGTGGTCAGGTTCGCGAGGTCGCGTCCGAGCTCGTCGAGCAAGCGTCCGGCGAACTCTGCCTTGGGCCCTCGGATCCAGTGGCGCTGACCGTGCGGCGCCAGGACTAGCGCGTCCGTGGTCGGGTGGCCCATCGTCGCCACGTCGTTCGCGACGACCCAGTCGGCCCCGGTCTCGTCGCGCAGTCGCTGACCCTCCTCCTCGAGCCGAGGGGTCCCCTCGCCCGCGAGGAGCTTGAAGGCGACCAGCCGGGTCGGTGTCGGGGACAGCCGACGGAGTTCGGGGAGGATCTTCGGCGCCCGGCGGAGCGTCAGGCCGAGGGTGGGGGTCTCGCGCGAGGGGATCTTGCCCGCGCGCCGGTCGACGGTGAAGTCCGACAGCGCGGCCGGGACGATCACGGCGGCGGCGGCCGCCAGCGCGGGGGCCTCCCGACGCGCGAGGTCGCGCAGGTCCTCCACGCTCCCCCATCGGACCGGGGAGAGGAACGTCGGCACGGGCACCTCGACGGCACCGAGCCACAGGCCGACGTCGGCGCCCCGGTAGTGCGCCTGCGTCGCGAGGGCGATCGCGGTCGCGCCCGAGCTCTCGTTCGTGATCGAGCGCACGGCATCCAGCGGCTCCCGGGAGGCGCCGCCGACGATCACGACCCGACGGCCGACCCAGGGACCCCGGGCGGCGCGGTGGAGGACGGCCGCGGCGATCTCCTCCGGCGTCGCGAGCTTTTCCTCGCCCTCCACCGAGGTCCCGAAGACCAGCCCGACCCCCCACGCGCGCAGCTTCGCCAGCGACTCCTGGACCGCGGGGTTCCGGCCCATCAGGGCGTTCATCGCCGGAGCGACCAGCATCGGCACGCCCCCCCCCAAGGCGACCGAGGCGCACGAGGTCACGACCGTGTCGTCGATCCCATGCGCGATCTTCGAGATCGTGTTCGCGGTCCCCGGGGCGACGAGGTAGAGGTCGACCTGCCCCTCGCCCGGGCCCAAGAGGGTGACGTGCTCCACGTCGCCCGTGAGCTGCGTCACCGGCAAGTGGCCGGTCGCGAACTGGATCGCCTCGGGGGTCACGATCCGCGTCGCTTCTGGGCTCATGACCGCCTGCACGTCGGCTCCGTGGCGGATCAGTTCCCGGACGATCTTCGGGACCTCCACGGCGGCGATCGACCCCGAGATGCCGATCAGGATGCGGCGCCCGTCGAGCAGGCGTGAGGTGCGTCCCCGGATCACGCGGCTGGGATGCATGCGGAACCTCCCGAGGTATCGGCGGCGGGCATGCGCCCCCGAGTAAAAGGAGGCGCCCGGGCGCGGGCCCCTTTAAGGGCCCCGCGCGCTGCGCCGCGGCGATGGATACCGGACCCGCCCGGCGGCCCCCGGGCGCCCCGCCGCGGGACGA
>JASHWL010000145.1 GCA_030044105.1 Thermoplasmata archaeon | reverse complement strand
TGCTCCTCCTGGTCTTCCTGTTCGCCCTCGCCCTGCTGTGGATCGGGATCTGGCGGTTGACCCGGGCCTGGGCTCGCCCCGAGGCCGGCTGGCGGCGTACGCTGGACGGGGTGCTCGGGCTCGGGGCGATCGTCATCGCGTTCATCGTGATCGCGGATCCCGGCCTCGGCGTGCTCACGCTCGTCCTCCTCCTCTACGTCGGGCTGATCCTCATCGGCCTCACCTGGCTCGGATTCGCCGCGGCCAAGTCCAAGGAACCCGGGTGGTACCGCGGGCTCGCGGCGGCGTTGGGAGTGTTCAGCCTCATCGCGGCGCTCGTCGCGCTGATCGACGTCCGCGTCGCGGTGCTCACGCTGGTCCTCCTCCTCGCCTTCGTGCTGCTCCTGATTGGGATGGGGGACCTGATCTCGGGTGCCACCGGTCGCCCCTACCGGTCTCCGATCCCGCTCGAGCGGGCCCTGCAGGAGGTCGTCGGATCACCGCCTACCCCTCCGCCGTCGCCCCCCGCGTCGTAGGCGACGGTCACCCGGCGATCGGGAGTCCCCCATGGTCGGCCTGCGACCGGTGCGGGCGTGGCACGCGAACCCGAAGGTCGCCGCGCCCGAGTCCCTCGTTTGCCCGGTATACGATACGCTCTCTGAGGCGGAGCTGGAGCGCTACTCGGCCGCCAGTCCGTACAACGCGGCGAGCTTCGTGCCCCGGCCCCGGTCGATGCCGCTCCCCGAGTTCCTCGAGCGCGCCCGCACGCAGCTCCAACGGGCGCGCGCCTCGGGCGCGTACGTCCAAGACGCCCGGCCAGCGTACTACGTGTACGGCATCCGGTACGTCCCGCCGGCCGACGTCGCCGAGGCCATCGATGCCGCGCAGCGACGCCCCGAGTACCTCCTGCTCGGACTGGTCGGGGCGATCGACGTGGGGCACCTCGAGCACGGGCAGGTCGCCCTCCACGAGCGAACGTTCCGAGATCGGGTGCTCGAGCGCGTCGCCCTGACCGATGCCACCGGCGCGACGTTCGCTCCGATCCTCGCCGCGTACCACGACGCCGAGCACCGTTTGAACGATCGGCTCGAGCGTTCGCTCGGGCTGCACCGGCGGGGGCTGGAGTTCGAGGGGCGGGTTCCTCCGATCGTGGAGGCGCGCCTCGGGGCCACCCTGCATCGGCTCTGGCGGATCGACGCCCCGGACGAGGTCGCGGCCTTGGAGCGCGAACTGGCTCCCCTCCGTCTCCTGGTCCTGGACGGCCACCATCGGTTCACGGCCGCCGTCCGACGTCAGTACGAGGGCCGTCCCACCCAACCTCTGGTGATGGTCGTGGACGCGACCGATCGCGCGCTCCAGCTCCTGCCCTGGCATCGCGTCGTGCCGCCCGACCTCGTCGCCTTCTCCCGTCTGCGCGATGCCCTGAGCGAGCACTTCCCCCGCGTGTCCGATGCACCGGACGCCGCGGAGGTCTCGAGCGCCATCCAACGACTGGATCGACTGCGACGCCGAGGGGATCGCGGGTTCCTCGTCGTGTCGGGCGATCGGGCGGTGGAGGTCGTCGGGGTCGCGTCGGAGGACGCCGGCGCGGACTTCGACCAGCTGCACGAGTTCCTCGATGACGTGCTCGAGATCGACCGCGAGCGCCTGCGCTTCGTCCGAAGCCCGAGGGAAGCGATCGACGCGGTCGGTCCCGGCGGCGACGCGCAGGGCGGGTCGGCGATCCTGATGCCGCCGCTCGACGCGGCGGGCATCGAGCGGCGCGCATTCGAGCGGGGCGAGGTCATGGCGGAGAAGTCCACGATGTTCCTCCCCAAGGTCGCCGAGGGGATCCTCTTCGCCTCGGCCGACCGAGATCGGGCGGACCCCGACCGGTAGGGTGAGCCCCGCCGCGCGGCTGCTCCGCACGCTACTCTCCCACACGCCCGCAGGAGAGATGATAAGGGCGGGGCGCCTCGATCGGACGATCCGGAACCCCCCGTTTGCCTAGGCCGATTGGGGCGCCCGAAACGAAGATGACCGACGCCCCCCATAGCACGGCGAGTAGACCGACCAGCCGAACGTTCGACGAACTCCCCCTCGACCCCACCCTGCGGCGCGGGGTGGAAGAGATGGGGTACCGCGAGCCCACGCCCATCCAGAGCGGCACGATCCCCACGGCCGTCGAGGGCCGCGACCTCATCGGGACCGCCCAGACGGGCACGGGCAAGACGGCCGCGTTCCTGCTGCCCATCCTCGAGCGACTTCTCGACCGGCCGCGCGGCAAGATCTACGCGCTGGTGCTCACCCCGACCCGGGAGCTCGCCCTCCAGGCGGAGGGGTTCCTCGCGAAGCTGGGACGCCACACGCGACTCCGCGGGGCCGCCGTCTACGGCGGGGTCGGGATGGCGGACCAGGAGCGGGCGCTCCGAGGCGGCGCGGAGATCATCGTCGCGACGCCCGGCCGCCTCCTCGACCACATGGAGCGCGGCTACGTCCACTTCGATGCCCTCTCGATCCTGGTCCTGGACGAGGCGGACCGGATGCTCGACATGGGATTCCTGCCGGATGTCCGTCGGATCCTGAACCGCATCCCGCGCCAGCGGCAGACCATGCTGTTCTCGGCGACGATGCCGCCCGAGGTCGTGCAGCTCTCGCACCAGTTCCTCCGGGACCCCCACATCATCCGCGC
>JASHWL010000144.1 GCA_030044105.1 Thermoplasmata archaeon | reverse complement strand
CCGCGGGTCCGATCCGCCCTCCCCGACCCGGCCCGAAGCAGCCCGTCGACGCGCGCGGGACTTCCCTACGCGAGTCTCCCGCCGCGCAGCACCGGCGTCCCGTCGACCTCGACGTCGGCTCCGGCGAGCGAGACCCAGTTCATGAAGCTCGAACGGTTGTTGCCGAACAGGTGCCCGTTCCTCCCGACGACGAGCGTCGTGCAGCCCAGCTCGATCGTCTCGAGGTTCGGAACGTCCGCCGCCGCCGGGTTCAGTCCGATCATGAGCGTCCCGGTGCGGTCCCTCCCGGCGGTCCCCGTACGGTACCGCCGTGCGAACTCCTCGCCTCCGTGCTCGAACGAGTAGGAGGTGAGCTTCCCCTCCGCGAACTCGAGCGTTCCCCCGTCGCTCCAGTACCACCAGATGTTCGTGCGGCGGTTCGCGTGGATACGTCCCTCGGCGGTCTTCGAGTCCAGCGCTACGTCGACGCGTCCCCCCGGGATCTGCGAGAGCATGTCCGACGGGCCGTAGCGCTTGTCGCGGGGGTGCGGCGTCCCGTCCTGCAGGCGCGGCGGTTTCCCGGCCAACGCCACCTCGAGATCGGTCCCGTTCGAATGGCGTATCCGGACCTTCCGACCGGCGGCGAGCGCCCGCATGACGCGAGCGCCACGTCGCGCGTTCTCCGCCGGATCGGTCAGGCAGGCGCGGAGGATGCGGTCCTCCCATTCGGCGCGGTCGAGGCCCCACTGCCGGGCGCGCCCTTCGGTCGCGAACCCGATGGCGACCCGTCCCCCGCGCAGCCCCGACTTCCGGGCCGCCTCGTACCACCCGGGAAACCACGCGATCGCTTCGTCGAACGTCTTCTCCGGAAGCTCATCGATCCGGTCCGTGTCCCCCGGTCCCCAGAAGTGGACGTAGAGGTTCGCGGCGTTGAGGGCCGCCCACTCCGGAGCGCTCGCCTTGCCCAGCAGCCGGCTCTGCTTCCGGTCGATCGCCGCCCACCAGGCGCGTTCGTCCTCCTGGATGTGGAGAGTCCGTCCGCCCGCCCGTCGGATCTCGTCGACCATGACCGCGGCGAACGGCATCGTGTGGTCCCAGGACTCGAGGACCGCACTCTCGCCCGAGCGGACCTTGAGGTACTTCGTCACGATCTGGCGCGCGGCCTCGTGCTGCAGTTTCGAACGATCGTCCGACATAGTGGGCCGAAGGATAAGCCTGAGTTTATATAAACGCGCGCCTATGGCTTGACCGTGCCGAACCCGTCGCGCGCGTTCCAGGTACTCGCGGAACCCAATCGTCGCCGGATCGTCGAGCACCTCCGCCCCGGGGAGCGCTCGGTCGGGACGCTCGTCTCCGAGCTCGGGATCTCCCAGCCCGGGGTCTCCCGCCACCTTCGCATCCTCCACCGCGCGGGGTTCGTGCGCGTGCGGGCGGACGGCCAGCGGCGTCTCTACTCGCTCCGGCGCGAGCCGTTCCGGGATCTCGAGGCGTGGATCCACGACTACCAGGACCTCGTGGAAGCCCGTCTCGACCGGCTGGAGGAGCTTGTGACGTCGGAGGGGGCCGAGCCCCCGAAGCAAGGCAGGCGACGCTGATGGACGCGGGCGGAACGGACCGGGCCCGAGACCGGACGAAGACCGAGTTCTCGCGGGTCAGCGAAGTGGAGAACGAGGTGACCCGGCTCTTCCACGCGTCCCCGGATCGCGTGTTCCGGTTCTTCACCGACCCCGCGACCTTTCCGTACGTGTTCTCACCGGACTTGAGCCGGGTCACGATGGAGAAGATGGACCTCCGTCCCGGCGGCGTGTACGCCGCCGTGGTCCGGTTCCCGAACGGAACGACGATGCGCTTCTCCGGGGAGTTCCAGGAGATCGACCCGCCCCGTCGTATCGTCAACACGTTCTCGGCCAGCATCTGGCCCGGCGTGGTCGCTCTCGAGACCGACACGTTCGAGCCCGTCGGCGCGTTCACGCGCGTGCGGGTCCGCTACAAGTTCGCGACCCGGGAGGATCGGGACCGGATGAGCGGGACCGGAGGCGAGGGCGGTACCTCCGATGTGTGGGACCACATCGACCGATTGCTGCAGGGTGGGCTGGGTGGCCCCGCGGGCGCGGGAGGCGGGGCGTGACCGGAACCGGGACCCGGACCCCCTCGAACCTCGAGCGGTCCGCCGCGCGGAATCTGGTCCGGAGCTACCTCCGCGTTCGGCCCGAGGAGAACGTCATCGTAGAAGCCTGGAGCCACACGATCTCCATGTCGTCCGCCTTGGTGGACGAGGTCCGTCGGGCCGGCGGACGCGCCTTCCTCGCCTACGAGGACGACGACGCGTGGTGGCGGGCGATCGAACGTGACCAGGCGAAGCCCCTGGGCCGCCTGTCCGACCCCGAGTGGGCCGCGATCGCGGCCGCGGACGTCTACGTGCAGTTCTGGGGCCCCGCGGGCTCGGCGCGACTCGAGAAGCTGGGCGAGAAGAAGGTCGACGAGTGGGGCGACGGCTGGTTCGAGCGGTGGTACAAGCTCGGGCGCTCGACCGGACTGCGCGGCGGGCGGATGGCGACCGGGTGGATCACCGACGACCGCGTCCGTCACTGGGGCGTAAGCGAGCCGCGCTGGAGGACGGGCCTTCTCGAAGCGTGCCTCACGGATCCGGAGGAGGTCGCGAAGACGGGGCGACGCCTCGCCCGCGCCCTCGCGCGCTCCCGCCGGGTCCGGATCACGCACGCGAACGGAACGGATCTCGAGGTCGCGTTGGCCGGCGTACCCGCCCGGGTGTACGAGGGGTACCCCCACCCGCACGACCCGGCCTACAGCGAGTTCGACCTGCTGGGGAACTTTCCCGATGGATGGCTTCGGATCGCCCTCGATGCCCAGACCGCGGAGGGACGGATCGTCTCGAACCGGCGGAGCTACGACGAGGTCTGGTTCCCGTGGACGACGTACTCCGGGGGCGAGTTCCAGTTCTCGGGCGGGAAGCTGACCTCGTTCTCGTTCGAGGAGGGAGGGGCCGAGTTCGCCCGCAAGTACCGTCGGGCCACGCCGGGGAAGGACCGGCCCGGCTCGCTCGGGATCGGACTGAATCCCCGTCTCGGCAACGTTCCGTTCCTCGAGGACCGGGAGCGCGGCGCCGTTCTGCTCACCGTGGGCCGGAACGCCTACATGGGCGGCAACAACCCCTCGGACTTCTACGGGGCCGTCTGCCTCGCGGGCGCCGAGATCTCGCTGGACGGGACGCCGGTCGTTCGCGCCGGGAAGGTCCTGTAGGGGATCGCTCGCGTTCTCGCCGGGCGCCGATCGGTCGTGCGCCCTGGGGGCGCGGAGCCGGAGCCGTCGCGCCGCGGGCCCATGGCGACCGGCCGACCACCGCCGCCCGACCGACGAGCGCCGCGCCGGGCCACGCGAGGGGGCTGCGTTTTCATTTTCCACGTCAGGGGCAAGGCGTCTCCAAAACCTGGAACGCGCATCCGTTGGCGGGGGCGGAGGCCCTGACTCGACACGCGGCCTGTGGCGAGTGCGGACTACGAGGCCGGTCTGCCGGTTTTCGCACGGCGCCGGCGAGATGTGTGTGACCCCGCTTGAGGAAACCCGAGCGGCGGCCTCGAGGACCCTGAGGTGCCGCGATAACGTCGGCAGACTGACCTCGTACGGAGCGGCGAACTCTTCGACCCCCGCATCGTGATTCGCGAGGCGTTACGCGATGTGGCGTCGAATCGGGCGGGAGAGCGCAGCAAAGATGGCGTCGTAGCCTGCGGACGTCGACCGATGCGCCGGCATGAACGACGGGGGCGCCGCCGACTACTTAGCTAGAATGCTAAACGAGGGCCGCCTTCAGATCGGAACCAAGTCCGGAGGCGACGGCGAGCAATGGAGACGCGTTGCCACCCACTCGTTACTCTCTATAGCGCTGCTTCCCACCAAGCGGTTCCGCGCGCCCTGCACGCGCCAGCTGAGGCAGCGCACGTCAGGCGTTCCGGGTCGAGCGATTTATGAGCCGAGTCCGGCGTCGGGGGGGCGTGGGCGCGAGGAGGAGAAAGGCCGACGCGCCGACGAACATCGTGTACTTCGAGGATCGAAACACGCTCTACGACGCTCCCCTCGATGTCGTCTGGGATTTCATGACCAAGGACGAAACCTTCCACCCCCGCGCACACAAGGGCTCGGTGAGGAAGTTCGCGAGTAAGGCGCTCTCGGAGATCACAGGCCTTCTCTCTTGGGAGGAGCGGGACGGGCCACGGTGGCGGCGAAGGTCCGCACGCATGACCGTCGTGCGGCCGGCCGTGCGGATCCAAGAGGAGCTCGACGGGCGATACGCCGGATCCACGCTGGTGTTCGTTTACTCGCCGCGTGGACGACGGACGCGCGTCGACGTCCTCTGCTACATGCAGCCGGACGGGCGAACCCCCGCACAGCTCGAGGCCGCCTGGCGCAGGGAATTCTCGAAGAATTTCCGTGAGGACGGACCCTGGCTCCGCAAGTTCGCCCGATCTCGGGCAAGCACGGAGTAGCCGGCGATCCGATTTTCGCCCCGAAGGCCGAGTGGTCGCGCGACCTCGACTGGCGGCGGGTTGCCGGGTGTGGAGACGCGTTGCCCCTCACTTTTCACGTTCGTTAAACAATAAATAAATAGCAGTTTAACACCTCTCACCGCCGTGCGGACTGCTCGGGCCGACGCTCCGGCGACCCGATTCTTGGGCGTGCGCCTCACGCTCGAGGAGGAGGCGCTCCTCGAACAGTTCCGATCAGACAACGAACTCGCGAACCGCTCGGAAGCGGTGCGGGCGCTCGTGCGGCGGGCCACGGAGACGCGGCCGCCGGACGTCGCGCTCCCCGTCACGCTGCGGCACGAGCTCGAGGACCTGATCGAAGAGGGGTACGTCCAGAGCCTCGACAGCGCGGTGACGCTGCTCGTGAACCTGGGCCTGACCGAGATGGAGCGGATCCACGCCGAGCGGCTGGCGGCGCTGCG
>JASHWL010000143.1 GCA_030044105.1 Thermoplasmata archaeon | reverse complement strand
ACGGCCAGCAGGCTTCGGACCAGCGCGGGAAACTCTCGCCCGAGCAGGGCGAAGGTCATGCCCATCTCCAGGGCCATCGGAAAGACGAACCACGGCGAGACGAAAAGGGCGACCAGCAAGGGAGGGACACCTCCGCCGCCGAGCCAGACGGGGCCGCCCGCGGCCCGCTGGAACACCCAGCCCATCACGAGCTCGTTCACGATCACGATCGTGACGACCAGCGCGACGAAGGAGCCGGGCCGTCGCACGGGCGCGGGCGCATACCGGTCCTTATCGGCGGTGGAGACGCGCGCCTCCCGGAGCACCTGGACGAACACGAGCGCGACCGAGACCGACATCACGAGGCTCGCGACCCAGAAGCCCTCCACGAGGCTCGAGGTCGACGCGGACTCGAAGTAGATGCCGGCCCCGACCAACATCCCGGTCATCATCACGAGCAGGAACAGGACCACCGAGGCGCGGAGCTGGGTCGTGGCGAACGCGGCCCACCGGATCAGGCCCGAGGTGGTCGCGACCATCGCCACCGCCACGAACGCGAGCACGACGATCGCGAGCAGCGAGACCAAGGCACTCCCTGATCGCACCGATTCCGCCGGGGCACTTGAGCCCGGCACCGACGCGCCCCGCGCGACCGATCGCCCGCGGCGCCGAGGCCGAGGTACCGCGTTCTACGGGTCGCGTGCGCTCGCGCGGGCGGGGCTCGAGGGGGACCGCGCGGCCGAGGGCCCACGCGCTACCGATCCCGCGGGGAACCAGGAAGAACGACCGGACGGCGAGGCCAGGAACGGACCGAGGACCCGCGCCGGACGAAGCGCGACGGCGATCGCGAAGCCGCCGAGCAGGAGGTACTGGAATCCCCAGCGGACGTAGAGTACGAGTCCCGGCGAGAACACCGGGGCGACCGCGCCCCACGTCGCCGGCAGGCCCAGGGCCCCGAACACCTCGTTCAGGAGACCGGGCGCCCCAGCGGCCGCGACCGGAGCGGGTGTCCACGCCACCAGGGAGAGCCCGGCGATCAGCAGGGCGGCCCGCAAGGCGGAGACGGCGATCGTCCGCTGCCGCGCGAGGAGCGCCGTCGCGAGGGCCGCGGGAACGAGGGCGACGACGATCGCGAAGTCGCCGAGCAACTGGTGCTGGAAGAGCCACTGGAACCAGAGCGCGCCCGACGCGAGCGACGGGGAGGCTCCGGCCCACTCCGCGAACATCCCGACCGACCAGGTGACTCCGGCGAGCAGGAGCACGGCGCGAAGCGCGGTCCGGCCGACCACCGGACCCGTCAGTCTCACCGGAGCCGTCTCCGGCCCCGGCTGCACCGAACCGGTCCCGAGCCCGAGCAGGCCGCCATAGGCCCGGAGGATGAGCTCCTGCGCCAGCAGCGCGACGTACATCACCGCGATCTGGAAGACGTCGAGGTACCAGTTGTTGACGAGCAGACTGTCGATCGTGGTGCCGCTCGCCTGCGCCACGATCCCGACGCCCGCAGACGCCGCGGCGGTCGTCGAGCAGCACGCTCCGAGGGTCACGAGCGCGACCATGGCCGGGGTGAGGCCGGCGACCGATCCGACCGAGCCGGCGCCCGCCGCCGAGCGGCGCCGGTCCCGGAGGAGGTGCGCGGCGATCAGCAGCGCGACCGAGACCCCGATCCCGACGCCGGTCGAGACGACGATCATCGAGATCGTGGCCAGGAACGGCAGGGAGACGACGCCCCAGGGCGCCACGACCAGGAGTCCGGGATAGTTCCAGGCCCCGGTCCCCAGGGCATTGCCCCACAGGATCTCGGTCGTGAACCCTCCGCGCACGTGGGTCAGCAGCAGCATGCCACCGAGGACCATCGAGCCGAGCGCGTACAGGATCCCGAAGAAGACCACCATCATCCGCGCGTGGCTCGCGCGGATCAGCCGTCGGGTCTCCGAGAGCGATCCGATCAGGATCCCCCGGAGCAGGGGCGGTTCCTCGGACACCGCCCTCCGAGGGCCCTCCGGGCCTTATATGCCGGTCGTCCGGATTCGGAGCGAACTCCCGCCGGGGCCGATTGCGACGGGCGCCGGCGCCGCCGCTCTAATAGGCCGCCGGGCTCGCGACCCGGCCATGGTCCCGACCGGGAAGAAGGGAGGCTCGCCCTCGCGCCCGCGACCGCGGCTCCCGGTCACGGTCCGTCCGGTGCGCGCCTCGGATCTCGACGAGGTCGTTCGTCAGCGTCTGGCGGTCCTTCGGGACATGCGCTACGCCTCCGCCCCGGCGCTCCGGCGGTACGTGCCCCGATTCCGACGTTGGTTCCGTCGAGAGCTCGGCGCGGGACGCCTCTGGGGCGTGCTCGCGGAATCGGCGGAGGGCCGGGCGGTCGGGGGAGGACTCGTGTGGCTCCAGCCTCGCCCACCCAGCCCGCGATTCCCGCAGCAGGTGGGGCCCTACCTCTTCTCGGTATTCACCGATCCGGACCGGCGGGGTCGCGGCGTCGCTACGCGGGTCGTGCGCGCCCTGGTCAAGACCGCCCGGGAACGTGGATACCCCCGGATCGAACTGCACGCGACCGAGTCCGGACGCGGCGTCTACGAGCGGCTCGGGTTCGCGGCGACCACCCAGATGCGGTTGACCCTGCGCCCCGCCCGGCGCTCGCGTCGGAGTTCCGGCGCCGGCGCGTCGGGCGGGCGCTCGCGGGGTTTATCGTGAGGTAGGCCTTCGAGGAACGGGAGGCCCCTCGGGAAACTCGCGATGAGCGACGCACTCGCCACGGCGTGGAAGTCCGACCCCCGCTGGGAGGGCATCATCCGGCCCTACCGCGCCGAGGATGTGGCGCGGCTCCAAGGGTCGGTCACGATCGAGTGCACGCTCGGTCAGCTGGGAGCGCGCCGATTGTGGCGGCTGCTCCACACGGAACCGTACGTGCCGTCGCTGGGCGCGATGACCGGAACCCAGGCGGTCCAAATGGTCGCCGCGGGCCTGCCCGCGATCTACGCCAGCGGCTGGCAGGTCGCCGCCGACGCGAACACGGCGGACCAGACCTATCCGGACCAAAGCCTGTACCCGGCGGACTCAATGCCGGCGCTCGTCCGACGCATCAACAACGCCTTCCGCCGGGAGGACGAGAAGCAGCACGCGGCCGGCGGGGACGCCGTGTACTGGTTCGCTCCGATCGTCGCGGACGCCGAGGCCGGCTTCGGCGGCACCCTCAACGTCTTCGAGCTCACCAAGCACCTCATCGAGGCGGGCGCGGCCGGGCTCCACCTCGAGGACCAGCTGGCGTCGGTGAAGAAATGCGGCCACATGGGCGGCAAGGTGCTGGTCCCTGCCCGGGAGTTCAACCAGAAGCTCTGGGCGGCGCGCCTGGCCGCCGATATCCTCGGCGTGCCCACGCTATTGGTCGCCCGGACCGACGCGCTCAGCGCGAAGCTGCTCACGAGCGACATCGATCCGCGCGACGCCCCGTTCCTCACGGGGAAGCGGACGCCCGAGGGCTTCTTCGAGATCAC
>JASHWL010000142.1 GCA_030044105.1 Thermoplasmata archaeon | reverse complement strand
TGGCGGGCGGGGCCGCGCGCGGCGCCGTCACCGGGGCCGGTGCGACCGAGCCGGCGGGCAGGGTCGACGGATCGTCGCTGACGGAGACCGGGACGGGCACCGGACCGCTCGGGGGCAGCGTCACCTCGGGCGGCGTCTGGAGCCAGGGCGGGATCGCGGACGAGGAGAGGGCCGCTCCGGCGGCGACCGGCTCGGGCGCGCGTGCGGGTTCGAGCACCGGCGGCGGGACCGGGTCGGTCGCGGGTCGGGCCGCGAGGTAGGCGTTCGCGCGCTTGGCCGCCTCGCCGGTCATCGGGATCGCGCGGCCCTTGGGACGCGCGAGGAGGAGCGCGGCGGTCTCCATCGCGGTCCCGACGCGCCACATCTCCTTGCGACGGTCGCGACCGGCCTGATGCTCGGTGTCCTCGAGGTGGGCGCGCAGGCGCGCGGCCTCGACGAGATCCACCCGGCGGCTGACCTCGGTCACCTTCTCCTCGGCGTGGTCGCGCACGTACTGGAGCACGAGCGGCAGCGGGTCCTTCGTCCGGGCGGGCGGGGGGTGCGTCAGGTCGCGCAGCGAGACCGGTGCGGACTCCCAGGTGAGGATCCGCTTCGTGTGCCGGTCGCCCTGCGCCTCGCGCTCGGGCACGCGCATGACCGCGAGCGCCAGCGGGATCTGCTCGGCGAACTCGTGGAGGTTGACCTTCCCCTCGGGCAGGAAGTACGGGAAGATCAGGAACGCGCCGAGCGCGATGAGCGCGGTCGGCAATAGGCGCAGGAGCTCGAGCGTCGCCTCGATGGCCGAGGTCCACTGGTCGGCCGCGACGATCACGACCGGCTCCGTCGTCCCTCGGTGGAACAGGAACCCCTCGCCCACCGCCTGATAGACCGCCGGGTCCGGTTCGGCGCGCGGCCGGTCGTTGCCCGGCCGTCCGCCCATCGAGGCCCAGGCCTGGAGGACGGCGGGCCCGAACGCGCCGCTCGCCACGAGGGGAGCGGTCTCGAGCACGAGCGTCTTCATGCCGAGCCGGGGGCGGTCCTCGGTCGAGAGGAACATCCGGCCGACGCAGGTGTACCGGCCGTTCCCCGCCGGGTACAGGAACAGGTTCGGGTAGTACGAGAGGGTCTGGGACGGGTCCGGGTCCCAGTAGTCGTGCGTGTCGGCGACGTTGACCGTGAGGTTGCCGACCAGCCGGATCGTCTCGAGCGTCTCGCGGCGGCCCGGGAACTCCTCGGGGATCGTCGTGTAGCCGGGGCTCTCGGCCTCGTTGTCGACCTGGCGGCACCAGACGACCGCGACCGGGGCGAATCCGCCGGTCGGAGGGGCCTCCGCCGCCATCATCCTCCGGCCGTCGCCCGCCGCGCGAAGATCCGCTCGCAGGCGCGCGCGAGCGGCAGGGTCGTGTTCACCATCACGGGGACGCCCATCGTCGGAGTGCCGACCGACGGAGCTTCTAGGCCGCTCTCGCCGATAAAGAGGGGGTGCCCCTCGCCCGTCGAGACCGCGCTCGAGACGAGGAAGACGTCGTCCTTCACCGCGATGCCCTGGCCCTCCTGAGCCACCAGGATGGTGCCCATGCCCGCGCCGTCCCGCCGGATCAGGAACTCGATCGGGTCGAACGCGCTGCGGTAGGTGCGATCGCGGACCGACTGCTCGACCTCGGAGTAGAACTCCTTGAGCTTGTCCGCCTTCGAGACCGCGATCACGAGCGGAGTGGAGTGGCTCTTCACGTACCGGAAGACCCCGCGCGCGAGATTGACCTGCTGGGCCTGGTCGCGCAGGGACGGGAGCGCCGGCGAGAGCAGCAGGATGATCGCGTCCGCCCCGTGCACGAAGCGGCCCAGGAGCGTCAGCCCGCGGCGCCAGAGGTCGCGGCGGTCCGGGCGCCAAGAGTCGAAGTGCGGGATCACCTTGCAGTTCTTCTCGGAGACCTCGTCGTCCTCGTTCTCGAGCCAGAGCCGGTCGTAGGTGAAGTAGTCGGCGATGATCCCGCCGGCCTCGTCGATGGTGTTCATCTCGAGGGGCTTCGAGCCCGCGTCGCTGCCGGGGGCCCCGTAGCGGAAGCGGAGCTTCATCTCGACGAACTGGTTGAACTTGGTCGGCAGCGGGTACTTCGTGAGCACGCCCTGCTCGTCGCGACCCGCCGAGAGCTCCACCCAGAGCTTCCGCCGGTCCTCCATGGGCCGGTTCACGTAGTAGCGGGTCGTCGTCTCGAGGCTGCCGTCCGGGTCGGTTGGGTCGGTGGTCTCGTAGGTCGTCTCCTCGAGCGCGACGTCGTTCTCGAGGTCGCCGTAGAGCGGCAGCTGCTCGCCGTCCGCGCGCGACGGGATGTACAGGATCGGGAGGTTGAGGCCGAAGTGGCCCGAGAGGAAGCGGAAGTAGGTCGTCTTCCCGGACGCCGGGATCCCGATGACCGCGATGCGCGCGGAGTCGACGGACGGCTTCGCGGGCGCCCGCTTCGCCCCCGGGGCGCGGCGGGTCTTCGTGGTGACCTTGACCGCCGGCATCCCTACCTCACCGCATCTCCGCGAGGCAGATCTCGATGAAGTCGAGCGCGCTCTCGACCGCGGGCCCCTCGGCGGCGAGGTCGAGGCGCGTGTCCTGCAGCATCCCGAAGACCTCCTCGACCGCCTCCTCGTGCTTGATGGCGGCGTCCTGGACGT
>JASHWL010000004.1 GCA_030044105.1 Thermoplasmata archaeon | reverse complement strand
GAGCGCCGCGATGCTCGACCAGAAGGGCGATCCAAAGCTCGTGCCGACCGAGGCGGACCACCCGGCCTCGGATGGGATCCCGCTCCAGTAGTCGAGGCCGCCGCCGGAGATGGCGGCATCCGCCGAGACGTCGGGCGTCGTGCGGGAGGTCAGGCCCAGCCCCTGCTGGTACGACGGCGTGGCGAAGAGGAGGCTGGGAGCGCCGCCCGAAGCCACGTCGAACTGAGGTTCGTTCCAGACCTCCTCGCCCCCGTACCCCACCGGCACGCAATCCACGGGCTGCGTCGGCATCAGGTCATTGAGCTGGCAGGACGGGTTGTTGAGGAACTGCACGAGGCCGAGGCTGCATACTGGAGCCGACCCGCAGTCGGGGGCCGCGCTCCCGTTGTAGTAGGGATCCCCCTCCGTCCCCCCGACGGCGGTCACCCAGGGCGAGGACGAGGGGTAGATCGGGTTCGCCGAGGTGAACCCGCACGGAGTGGGGAAGGCGTAGCAGAGCCCGGAGTTGTCCGCACCCCAATCTCCCGCGGACGCGAACACGGTCGTCCCCTGCCGGGCCGCGAGCTCGTAGGCTTCCTCCCCGGTGGCCAGCACGTCCTGCACGTACGCGGGGCTGCAGTCGCCGGTCGGAGTGTTGGTGTCGATGAAGCAGGTGCCCTGCAGCATGTCGAGCTCGGGATCGCCCCAGCTCTGGGAGATGATGCTGTGCGGGAACATCTCGACGGCGGAGAGCACCGCTTGCTCCATGGTGAGGTCGTCGTCGTTCCGCCCCACGAACAGCACGATGTGGGCGCCCGGGGCCAGGGAGTGGACCGTCTGGACGTCCTCGGCGATCTCCTGCGACCATCCGACCTCGTCCGCGTCGGAGCTGTTGAAGACGGGACACACGCCCCCCTGGCAGACGATCTGCACCTGGGTGAAGGGCAGCCCGAACTCCGCATCGAACGTGTTGAGGTCCGCCTGGACCTCGGGATAGCCGAAGGCGTCGACGATCACCACCGTCTGGCCCGCGCCGTTGAGGTTCGTCGGGAAGTCGTAGGCGACCCGCAGGTCCTGGGGCGTGTAGCAGAGCAGGATGAACGGGGAGGACGCGGTCCCGTAGTTGCAGTAGGGACTGGGCTGGCTCGAGGGCAGGGTCTTCCCCACGTGGAGGAACTCGAGTCCGATCTCCGCCTGAGCGCCCGCGGCGTGCGAGGTTCCAACGGCGGTGGCTGCCGAGAGCGTCACGGACCCTCCCGCGCCCCCGAGCATGAGCAGCGCGATGCCGATCGCGAGCGCCCCGGAACATCGCCCGAGTTCAGGTCGGCTTCCGGCGGGGTCCGGGTCCGTGGTGTGCCACCGCATGACGGCGGGGACGCCCCGAGCCGACTCAATTCTGTCGCGCGCGCCGCGCCGGATTTCGGAAGACCCGGCGCGGAAACCGCCCGAACCGTGCCGCGGGCGCGCGAAATCAAACCTAGATGAGGAGTGCGGGTCTTAGGAGGTCGAATCGTCCCGCGCGTGGCGTGGAACGCGGAGTCGAGCTTCACCGGAGGACGCATGCTCCAGGATGCCGAACGGGCCGTCCCGCGCGGCCTCGCCGCGCGCTTTCGCGAGGCGCCGGAGCCCCGGGTCCGAGCTTCGTTCGAGTCCCTGGACTTCGCGATCCTGCGGGCCTGGTCGGATGCCACGCCGGGCACCCTGGGATTCGACCCGAGGACCTCGCCGGAGGCGATCGCCCATCAACTCGGGGTCAACGCAGCGACCGTGCGTCGTCGTCTGGCGTCCTGGCGCGCGAAGGGATTCTTCCGGGGATTCGACGTCCTCCCGCACCCGGCGCTGCTGGGCTGCCGACTCGCGACGTGCTCCCTGGACTTCCCGGGCCCGATCCCCCAGGAGCGGGCGCTCGAGCCGCTCAGCCTCATCGACGGGGTGGTCCAGGTGGGCCGGGCGAGGACGTTGTTGAGCGCCACCTACTTCGTCGACTCGGAGGTGCAGGCGGCCCGTCGGTTGCAGCAGTTCCGCGCACTGGACGGCGTGAAGGAGGTCGGCCCCGAGCTACCGTTCACGCTCCCTCCCTGTGCGCTGCGCATGACGCGGTCGGACTGGAGATTGGTCCGCGCGCTCCGGCGCGATCCCGAGGCGCGCCTCTCCCTCCTCGCGGAGGATCTGGGCCGGTCCTCGAAGTCGACGTCGCGACGCATGAACGCGCTGCTCGACTCGGGCGCGGTCATGTTCGACCCGATCTTTGAGTTCGCGCACTTCCATCAGACCCTGGCCGTCCTGATCGCGTACGTGGACCGCCCCGAGCGACGGGCCGACGTGGAGCGCGAGCTGCTCCGTCTGCATCCCGAGTCGCTCCGCAGCGTGGGGCCCGCGCAGTCCGATCGATCCGGCGAGGAGACGCCGGCCGTGCACCTCTGGGTCACGGCCCCTACGACCGCGGAACTGGACGAGTTCGCCGCGCGCGGAGCCCACGTCCCGGGAGTCCGAGAGATCCAGGTATGGTACGGAAGCTCCACTCTGCCGATCCGCGCGTGGTTGGACGAGCGGATCGACGCCACGTTGCGGGCGTTCGGCGCCTCGAGCTAGGACCTCAGACAGTACGCCAGGATCACGGGTGCCGCCGCCGGTCCGGTGCGCCCTACCGCGGTTGGCACCGCGCGGCCCGCCGATCTCTCCGGCGAGCACGGTCCTGTACCGCTGGGGGACGGGGGGCGGAGATCCCGACCTCCCGCCAGCCGGCCAACGGAACCGTCCGGATCGGCTTCCCCTCGGATTTCCCGGTTTCGCAGCAATCTCGCGACCGAGAATCCTCCGACGGCTTTTGTATAACCGGCAAATGCGCCACCCATGACGCAGGCAAAGCTTGCCGTTGTGTCCGCCGCGCTGTTCCTCCTCTTGGTCCTGCTCGTCTCGGCCGGCGCGACCGTGCCGGCATCGAGCGGCGCCACCGGGGCCCCCTTGGCTCCCACCGCTGCGCCCGCCTCGACCGTCGCGAGCGCCGCGTCTGCATCGAGCTCCACATCGACGGCCGTGACCTTCGGCACGAACCAACCCCTTGCCTCGACCGTCTCCGCCGACGAGCGCTCCATGGCCGCCGCCGGGGTGGATTCCACCTCGATCCATCCACCGAACCTGCATCAGGCTCCTTCTTTGTCCTCCACGGGAGGGAAGGTCACCCCGCTGTACGACATCGCCCCGGCGCCGATGGGCGTGGGCTACTACGGTCTCAACGACACGAACGGCACCGTCGAGAGCACGACCGTGAACACGACGAGCCTCGCCGGCACCTACTCGACGAGCGATCCGCTGGGAACGCAGACCGAGGAGTTCGACGTGTCCACCGGTTCCAGCCCGTACGACATCCAGCCCTCGACCGATTCCTACGGAGCGCAGCTGAACGCCGTCATCACGAACGTGACCCTGTTCGGCAAGACCTCGCTGTACAACCCGCAGGACCCCGACGCGCCGACCGGCTGCCCCGGGTACGACGGGAACCCTTCGACGGGTCCCGCGCCCTGTCCGAACGAGTTCTGGCTGCAGAACTACATCGAATACGTGCCCGCGACCGGGATCATGATGATCGGGGACGAGATCTGGAACTTCTCGAACCCGACCGCCAGCTGGGGCGTCTACAACGGCAGCACGGTCGACCAGAACTCGCTCGTCGGGTTCGGATCGATCAACTACGGGCTCTACTACCTCTCGAACACCGCGAGCGAGTACGGCCCGACGATCCACATCGACTACCCGTTCACGCTCGTCCTCTACCTGAACGTCACCCGGGGTCCCTGCCACTCGGACGTCATCCCCGGCACTGGCGTCCCGAGCTGCACGGCGCACGGAAGCAAGGTCAGCACCACCGAGCCGGTGAACGAGATCTTCTTCAACTACAGCGTCTGGAAGACCTCGAGCCAGGCCTGCCCGTCGGGCGACGTCTGCCAGGGCAACCACGTCTGCCCCGCGGTCGAGCCGTACGCCGGCATCGTGTGCGGCGAGTACGATGACATCTTCTTCAATTCCGTGAATCCCGCCACGCCCCACGTCGGGGTGCCCGCCTACGGCCCGGACGGTCGAATCGGGTCCGCGGTCATCCAGGCTAACGGGAGCGCGTACGATCCGGTCGGACTCACGAACGATTTCGAGTTCGACTACGGCATCGGCTCGGACGACGGCGACACGAACGGCGTGGCGTACCAGGACGGCACGGTCGGCGTGAACTACTGCGACCCGGCCGACACGCTCCCCAATGGCGCGTGCACCAGCTATAGTGCGCCGCCCGCGGCGTTCGACTTCGGCGGCGAGACCGGCGAGACCAGCACCGGTGAGGTGGACTACTGGGCGCCCCAGGCGACGCCCTCGGGGGCCGGGCTGCTCACCGGACCCGGCGCCCCGGTCGCGCACGAGACCACGGGTCCGTCGCTCCTGATCGGGCTCTGGAACATGTCCGGCTACCCGTACCCGGAGGGAGCCGGGGCGCATGCGCTGAGCTACGCCCACATCTCACCCGCGAACGCCTGGGTGGGGATCGCGCAAGGCGCGGGGGCCACGTCGCAGGCCGGCTTCCAGGTCGCCCCGACGTTCGGCTGGTTCTCGTATTGGAAGGGCTCGGGCGGAGCGACCAGTCCCACCGAGCTCGGCTCGGATCTCTACCTTCCGCCGGGCGAGTACACGATCGAGGTGTTGCTGAGCGGGTACGCGCCGTACATCGCTACCGTGGACCTCACGTCCTCCTCGCAGGCCCCGCAGATCTCGCTCGTCCGGGACGCCCAAACGGGAGTCTACACGCCGCTCTGGGCGTTCAGCAGCTCCGACCTCGCGAACATCTCATCAAACGCTGCAGGCACGGGGGTGGGAAGCTCTTCCCATCCGTACCAGCTCGATAGTCGGGCGCCGACGGTCGGCGCTCCGTTCGGAAAGAAGGGGTCGCTCTCGTGGCTGTTCTCCAATCTGAACGACTACCTGTTCCCCGTCTGGTACGGGGAGTATCTGAACTCGACCACGGCGTACGCCCAGTCCGACCCCGCCCCGTCGTTCGAGATGACCTACCCGTCGTGGCAGGTGTCGGAGCTGGAGTTCTTCGGCGCACCGACCACGTACGACTTCCAGCTCTACTTCCACGACGTGAGCGACTTCACCCTCGCCGGAACCTCGAACATCTCCTCGTGGGCCCTGGGCGAGGCGTTCCCGCTCGCGAGCGTCACGTTCTTCGACGGGTCGCACGACCTCGTGGCGAACAACTCCTTCCAGGATGCCGACATGGGTCTGGTATTCGAGGGAGGCGGAACCGCCCGGCCCACGTCGCCGTTCTCGGACGGCTCCCGGAACATCGTGTGGGGGAACACCTTCACGCCGGATCCGCTCTCCGATCAGTACCCCGGCCTCCTCTCTCCGTCCACCGCCCTGAGGATCGGGGAGAGCTTCGATCGGATCTACAACAACGCGTTCGACAACGGCTCGGGGCTCCGCTCCAACGCGGTCTCCCCCGCCCGGTTCTCGAACTGGTGGAACGTGACCTGCGTGGCCGGGTATGCCCCGCTGACCGCCGCGTCGTATCCGGGTCCCGTCGCGTGCGAGCCGGCCAGCTACGCCCAGTACGCGAACGGTTTCGAGCTCACCGGCAGCATCCTGCACACCGACTACCAGGGAGGGAACTACTGGTCGAGCTACGGGGATCACGCGAACCCCTACGGCGTGTTGCCGTTCAAGGAGGAGCGCTCCTCGGCCGGCCCCGGGATCGGCAGCTCGGCGGCCTCGTTCGCGGGCGACTACGCACCGCTCATCCCGACGAAGGTGTATCGGGTCACGTACACGGAGCTCGACCTGCCCGATTCGGCCCGTGCGAACACGTTCGTGGTGAAGCTCTCGAGCGCGGCCGGCGGACCGGTCCTCTGGCGCAACGAGAGTGCGACGAACACGATCCTCGCCGGCTGCCCCGTCGCGTCGATCTGCGTGACGTTCTACGTGCCGAACGGGTACTATGAGTTCCAGGTGTCGACCTTCACCTTCCACGGCACCGCATATCTACCGGACCCCGCGAGCGGCTACTTCGCCGTGAGCGGTCACATGCCGGCGACGACGTCGATCGTCTTCGTTCGGGAACCCCACGGGTCGGACCCGGTGTCCGCCACGGCGGCCCTGATCCTGCCGGGAGCATCCAAGGGCCGCTGACGTCGTCCGACCGGCGGTGCCCCGAGCAGCGGGAGGCCGCCCGGGCGGGGCGGCGGGCCCCGGGAGGGGCAAGCTTCGCGGGAGAAGCCCGAGGGGGGTCGGTCGCCTAGCCCGGCAGCTTGAGCGGCTTCCCGTCGACCTCGACGTGCGCGCCCACGTTGACGACGATCCCCGTGAACTGGGCCTTGTTCTTCCCGCCCGGAACAAAGGTGTTGTTCCCGACGGAGACCGTGATCGCGCCCTGCTCGCGGTCCTCCATCTGCGGCGTGTTGTGGAGTTCCGGATTGAGCCCGATCGACAGGTAGCCGGGCCGGTCGCGGCCCTTCCCTCCCTTGGCGTAGTCCTTGTCGAAGAACGACGCACCGCTGTCGTAGTGGTGGCGCACGAGACGCCCCTTGCGGAACTCGAAGCGGCCGCCGGTCGACATGCCGATGTCGTTGTAGCTGGACCGGTTGGCCACGATCGTGCCGTCCGCCACCGCCTCGTTGAGCGCGACGCGCACGTTGCCGGCGGGCAGCAGGTTCAGCATGCCGAAGGGGGTCTTCATGTCCTGCTTCGAGACGCGTCCGTCCTCGATCCGGGCCTTCCGGTGGGCCAGCCCGAGCGTGAGGTCCGTCCCCTGGTCGTCATAGATGCGGACGCGCCGACCCCGCTCCAGCGCCCGGGCGATCGGCTTACCGGCCGCGGCGAGCTTCGCCGGGTCGACCATGGACGCGGCCACGAGCTGGTCCATCCAGGCCGCCTGGTCGACGTCGTACACCTTGGCGAGGCTGGGGAACGGCCGCCCGATGTCGAGGCGGCTCCCGCGCAGGCCGGCCTCCTTCGCGGTCTTGTACCAGGCGGGGTTCCACTTGAAGAGCTTCCCGCCGCGCTTGGGTCCGAGCGCGTCCATCCGGAGTCGGTCGCCGGCGTTCCACATGTGAATGTACACGTTGGCGTTCCGCAGCGCGGCCCACTCGTGGTCCGGCGACGCGCCGAGGACGAGGTCCTCGCGCGCGTCCACCGAGTCCCAGTAGGAGTCCTCGTCCTCGAAGAGCACCATGGGGTACGCTCCGATCCGTCGGGTCTCCCGTGCGAGGGCGGTGGCCCAGGGAAGCATCCGACTCCATCCCTCGATGATCACGTTCTCGCCGGGCTGCACGCGCAGGTTCTTGGTCAGGACGGCTCGGGCGAACTTGCGTTCACGGTTGGAGGAAGAGGCTCGCGCCATGGGCCGGGGAGGCGCCGGCGATATTTATCCCCGGTACGCGACGCCGAGGCCGCGACCGGCACCGGGCCGGGCACCCCCAACCCACCGGTCGATCGGGCCGTACCGGCGGCGGTTGGAGTCTTCCCGCAACAACTTAGAGAACGACCGCACTTCGGGCCCTTCGTCGGGGGATTTCCCCCACGTGCGAACATGTCCCCTTCGTCCCCACGTCCGTCCGGTCCCGCACGTTCGGCGGTCCTCAACTGGCTCCTCGAGGAGGAGCAACCTTCCGTGCGCCTCCACGCCCTCACCGATCTTTTGGGCCGGTCCGAGACCGACCCGGACGTCCGGCGCGCCCGGGCCCGGCTCCCTCGCGCTGGATGGGCCGCGGACCTGCTGGGGCGCCAGAAAGCGGCGGGCTACTGGGAGGCGCGCGAACCCAAGTCGTTTCGAACATGGGCTCGCTTTCTCCAGTTTCCGCAGTTCCGGTCGACGATGTGGCCGGCGCTGGTCCTCTCGGATCTCGGACTCACGTCGAGCGAGCCCCGGGTCCGAAAGGCCGCCGAGCAGATCTTCGACTACAAGCTGCGGCTGAGTTCTCCGTTCAACTTCTTCACCGAAGAGGTCTGCGCGGTCGGGAACCTCGCCCGGATGCTGACGCGATTCGGGTACGGTGACGATCGGCGCGTGCGGAAGCTGTTCGACTGGATGCTCGAGGATCAGCGGGAGAACGGAGGTTGGAACTGCGCTCCCGATGCGCCGGGCACGCTCGACTGCTGGGAAGCCCTCGCCGCGCTCGCGACGCTGCCGAGGCCGCAGCGGTCGGCGAAGATGCAGACGGCCATCGATCGAGGGGCCGAGTTCTATCTCGAACGAGGGCTGTTCCGGGAGGGCCGGAGATACGAGCCCTGGTTCCGATTCCACTACCCGACGCATTACTTCTACGACGTCCTGGTCGGCCTCGACGTGGTCACCGCGCTCGGCTTCGGAAACGACCGACGGCTCCGACCGGCGCTCGACGTGCTCCGGAGCAAGCGGCGACCGGACGGCACCTGGCTCCTGGATCGCATGCACCCCGATGTCGGGCCGGAGATGAGAAAGGATTACAGCGGGCACGAGATCCAAGGATGGACCCTCGAACCGGTCGGGCGGCCGAGCAAGTGGATCACGCTGACCGCGCTCCGGGTCCTGCGGCGCGTCGGGGAGACGACCTGAGCCCGCGCTGAGGTCCGCGCGGCCCACCGAACAAAACCTAACTAGCCCGGTCGCTTCGCCACGGTCGGGGGACGAAGTCTCCGCGCGCCCCGGCACGGGAGCGTCGTCGTCCAGGTGAGACCGGTGTTTCCACGGCTCGAGTACTCGGACCCGCCGCCCCCGGTGCGGGAGAAGAGCGACGTGCCGATCTTTCAGGAGTGGAGCCGTTTGAAACGGGAGGCTGCCCTGACGAAGGTGGTCGTCGGGCTGGGGCTCTTCGCGGCCGGAATTCTGGCGATCGCCGTGCTGAGGCCCGGCCTGCTCGGCGATCTGATCGGTTCCGCCGTCGCCGCTTTCGGGCTCTATTGGATCGCGACTGGGACCGCGGAGAATTCTCGGGTCCGGGAACTCCGGGAGTCCGTGGTCGCGCGCGACTGGGACGCGTAGCCTCCCCGCGACTCGGCGCTCCCGATGGCGGCCGCTCGGCGACCGTGGGGGCTTAGATCCCGACTCGCTGTTTCACGACGGCCCACCGCTCGGCGTCGACGTGGGCCGCGCCGATGTCCGAGATGGCCTTCATGAACGGCGGAGGGGCCGCGCCCTTCACGCTGGCGAGCAGCTCCGTCAATTCGCTGACGTTGAGGGCGGGCAACATCCAGCCGAGCAGGGCGAAGAGCCGATCCGGTTGGAACCCGGCGATGATGGCCCCCCGCATCTGGGCTTGCTCCGCGTCGGTGAAGTGCTCGCGCATCACCGGCACAAGCTCGGTCTCCTCGCGGTTCATGTGCACGAGGTACGCCGCGAAGAGTTCGTTGGCGAGCTGATTGAGGCGGATGCCGGCCGCCGTCCGTTCCCCGGGCGACGAGATCGAGCCGAGCGCGCGGGCGTGCTGTCCGATCTCGAGCTCCCGGCGGGTCAGACCCTGGTGGTCCCGGATCAGCTCGGTGACGAGGGCGTTGGCCGCCTCCGCCGAACGCGGAAAGACCACTCTCTCCTCATCGTGGGCATGCGCCGCGAACGCGCAAAGGAAACAGCCGGCGGATCGGGCGATCGCGAAGTCGATCTCCAGGTCCTGCGCGAGCGCTTGGGTGGAGTCGCGATCCGTGAAGTCATTGGTCTGCAGCCGGGCCGAAAGGTCGTAGATCATGGCGCGGATGCCCTTGTGAACCGGCGTGAACAGGTCCTCTGTACCCGACATGGTCGCTGCGATCTCCCGCGCGCGGCGCCACGGCCGCGCGGCCCTCTTAGAACTTTCGACGGTCGCTCGCGGGTTGGGAGTCCAAGCATGGTCTCCCGAGGGGGAGGCGGGAGCTAGCCCCCCGCGTCCACGGCCGCGCCCTCACCCTGGGGCGTGCGCCGGACGCGGGGCCATCGCCCCCGACCGGCGGCCGCTCCTCTACCGTCCGAGCGCGTAGTGGAGGAACACGTTGCTGTCCGCGAGCCCCTTCGCCTCCACCAGGACGAAGTCGTGACGACCCGGCGCGCCCTTCGGAATGACGTCCTCCCCGTAGCGGGGGTCGTCGGTGGTCCGGAAGAGCGGCTTCCCCGTCCCGACGAGGGACGGCTGGACGAGCACCAGGATCTCATCCACGAGGTCTTCCGCCAGCAGCGACTGCGCGATGCGCGGTCCGCCGCCCACGGCGATGTCCTTCCCCGGGGCGGCCTTGAGCTTCGCGACCTCTTCGGACGGGGTCCCCCGAACGATGCGGGTGTTCTCCCACAATGGTTTCTGGAGCGACTTGGAGAACACGACCTTCTGCGCCCGGTTCGAGAACCGAGAGAATTCCTTCTGCCACGCGGACGACTTCGGGTCGTCCTGCTTCTGGGGCCAGAACGCGGCCCACTTCGGGTAGGCGACTCCTCCCAGGATGATCGTGTCGATCGAATCGAACCGAGGCTTCCACATCGGCTCCTCGGCGTCGTTCGTGTACGGCGCGCTGTCGTACGCCGGGAACTGGGCCTGTCCGTCGATCGTCATGAACATCACCATCTGGACCTTGCGCATCGGGCTCACCGACACGACCATGGACCCCCGCCCTAAGAACGGGCGCTCGGCCCGTACCTAACGCATTCGGATTCGTCTGACCGGGCGGGGTCGATCGGGAGCGCGTGCGCCGCCGCCCGGGCGCGATCGGTGAGCCGGACCCGACCCGGGCCGCCGCCGTGAAGTTCAACTCCGTCCGTGGCTGCTGGCGCGATGCTCCATGGACTCCCAACTGGCCGTCGGAACGGTCTTGGGGAGGCGCGCGGTCGGTCCGCGCGTCGTGGTTCGTGGGATGCGGGGGCCCGTGAGACAGTTATCCCAGCGGGCCCGATCGCTCGAGCGGTGGCGCCGGCCCCGGGGCGGCGCGTCCGACACTCCTCTCGGCCCGACGTGCGACAAGGGCCGCAGGTGCGCGGGGAGGTCGCTCCCGCGCGCATGACTCGACGGCTCGCCGCGATCATGTTCACCGACCTCGTCGGGTTCACGAAGATGGGCCAGCGGGACGAGGAGGCGGCGCTGCGACTGCGCCGGGAGCATCAGTCCCTGCTCCGCCCCATCTTCGCGTCGTTCGGCGGGCACGAGGTGAAGACGCTCGGCGACGGCTTCCTGGTCGAATTCGCGAGCGCGGTCGAGTCGGTCCGGTGCGCGGTCGAGATCCAGCGCGCCATCGCGCGTCGCAACGCATCGATCGATCCCGCCGAGCAGATCCTGTTGCGGATCGGCCTTCATGCGGGCGACGTCGTGGAGGAGGACGGCGATATCCTCGGAGATGCGGTCAACGTCGCGTCCCGGATCGAACCGCTCGCCGAACCGGGAGGGGTCTGCCTCTCCGCGACGGTGTACCAGCAGGTGCGGAACAAGCTCCCCGTGCTGTTCGAGCGGATCGGGCCCCGGACGCTCAAGAACGTTCAGGAGCCCGTCGAGCTCTATCGCGTGACCGACGGCGCGGCTCCGCACCCCACGCCCGCGGCCGCCGCCGGGGAGCCGCACAACCTGCGCCTGGCGATCCTGCCGCTCGCGAACCTCAGCGCGGAGCCCGAGGACGAGTTCTTCGCGGACGG
>JASHWL010000141.1 GCA_030044105.1 Thermoplasmata archaeon | reverse complement strand
TACATCTGCTCGACGGCGCCGTGCCCGATGGGCATCGCGGACTACGGGGTCCCCGCCAGCGGCAGCGACTACTCGTACAAGGCGCTCGCGGACCAGTCCTATTGGGATTCGGGCCTGGAGCTCGGGATCGGGACCCAGACCGGTGAAGGAGGGTGCCTCGACCCCTACGCGGAGACCGGAGTGTGCTTCACGCTCCAACAGAACCAGGTGGTCCAGGGGATGTACTCGAAGGGCCACCTCGGCGAGTACTGGGTCCAGAACATCGCCGAGGTCGCGTACGATGAGTCCTGCAGCAGCTCGCCCTGCGTCTCGGGGACCTACAGCGTGACCTGGCTCGACAACATCTGGAACTTCAGCTACAGCGGGGGCGTCTGCCCCACCGACAAGAACCTGGGCAAGGGATGCATCGATCCCAAGACCATCCTCGGCGACCAGTTCGCCTCGTGCGCCTCCTCGGGGGGAGCCCCCGAGTTCTACTTCTGCCAGGGACCCACGGTGTACGACCTCTCGCCACCGTTCACGGTCGACGCGTTCACGGACGTCGGGATCGACCACACCTCTAAGGCGAACTTCGTCCAGTTCTACGGAGAGGTCACGGAAGCGACCACGCCCGTCTTCGGCCAGTACTATGACGAGGTCAAGTTCCTCGACGGCGCGGCCGGGCGAGGGTCGCCCACGTTCTTGGTCAAGAACGCCCTGTCACCGCTCGGACTCCCGTACGACTTTGAGTGGGTCTTCGGCGGACCCGGCGGAGGGTCGACCAACGCCGTGGCCACCTACGGAGACCTCCAGTCGTTCTACTGCACGTCGGCCGCGGACTGCGGGACCAGCATCGCCACGTACCACTCGCTCCAGCACGCGTGGTCCTCGGGGGAGGACACGGCGGAGACGATCTCGGACGTCTACGTGATCCCGAACCTCAACGCGCGAGACCTGGCGTCCCTGTACTACGCGACCGACGACCCGGACACCGCGATCTGGTAGGCCGGCGATCGCCGGCCGACCTTCCGCGCGGCGGGGGCGAGACCGCCGGGCGAAACGCCGGCCCGTTGACCCCGCGGATCCGCTTCCGGGAATCGAGAGCGGCGGACAGCCTTCTCCGGGTGGAACGCGCCCAGTCGGATTCGAACCGACGTCCTCTCGGTTATCCGCCGGACTAGTGTACTTGAGGGCTTGCTCTGCGGGTGGAGTGTATTTTGATACGCTCCACGTAGGTACCTGAAAAGGGGACTTACTTGAACCGGAGTAAAGTAACACGAGAGGTACTCCGGCGGCTCGCACGGGCACAGGTCGTCACGACAAGGGAGCTCGCCCAGCTGCTGAACACCTCACAGAGCTCTGCGAGGAAGGCGGCGATGCGTCTCAAGAGGCGAGGCCTCCTGAAGGCGGTGAAACGGGGGGAGTACGCAAGCGTACCGCTCGATGTGGACCCGGCTGGGTTCCGGCCCGATCCCTACCTCGTGGTGCATAAGGCGCTGGGAGATCGCTACGCGTTCAGCCACTACTCAGCCCTCGCACTGCTCGGAGCGGAGCAGCAGACCCGCCGGGGAATCTACGCGGAGGCGCCCGGAACGAGAGCGCGTCGCCGGATGCTCGGAGACATCCCGGTTCGCATCTACCGGGTACCCGCGAGGGGGTGGCACGCGCTCACGACAACGGTCCGACGCGGTGGCGTACCCCTTCGCGTAACGACCCCGGCTCGAACCCTCGTTGACCTCGCGTCTCTTTCCGGTTCCGATCAGGACTACGAGGCCGTGCTCGAGGCGTTCCGGGACCTCGTACCTCGCATCGATCCCCGCGATCTCGCTCGGCCGAGCCTTTGGGGCAAGAACGCGGTGGCTCGTGCGAGGCTGGGGCACTACCTCGGTCGAATTGTGGCGGAGCCTCCGAGGCTCGGGAGCTTCGCTCCGGTACTCGCCGGCCTCAAGCGCTCGGTAGGGCGGGTGGGTCCGAGCTACGTGGGAACCCGCCCGAACGCGGCCGGAAATCGATTTGACGCCGAGTTCAGGGTCGTGTACCCGGGCGGTTTTTAGGTGGTCGACGTGAACAGAGCCGACGTCGCGAAGGCCGTCAGCGACGGATCAGTCGGATTTGAACCGACGATCTCCCGGTTACCCACCGGCCCGGGGACCGTCCGCCCCTCTTCTATGTTGTCGGCGAGCGGACCCCCGGTGGTCATGCGGGCCGCTTCGGGAACCTCGCCCGTTTCAGAGCTTGCTCGACCGGGTCCAGCTCCGTCTGTAGGAACGCCCAGATGTCCTCCGGGTCGAGGTCGGGATACTCATGGACGAGCTGTTTGTTCCGAAGGTTGCGAAGCCGGTCGACGTCCAGGCGGGCGTTCTCACGAACAAAGGCGCGCGATAGGCTCTCGGCGGGCTCCACCAGATCGATCAGGTCCGATCGGACGATCTTCCTTCCGTCCGAGTCCGCGCTCGAGAGATCGTCGAAGCCGAACCGCTCGAGATCTAGCCGCAGTCGGCTCACGGCTTCGAGCATCAACGTGACACGATACCGATCGTCCTTCGCGGCGGTCATACCGGAACCGCTTCGGAAACGATCTGCGGCTGGATGTACCAATGTAAGCTCTCTTCCCGCACGAGATCGACCGGTCGACCGAGGAGCTGTTCCATCTCCCGCCCCATCAGGTACAGGCGAGACTTTGGCCCACGCCAACGGCCGGTGAAGTCGACCAGAAAGTCCGCATCGCTTCCGGGTCCGGCCTCGTGCCGGGCGACCGAGCCGAAGACTCTCAGGTTGGTGGCGCCGTACTTTCGGGCGAGGGCGAGAATCTCGTCGCGTTTCGGGACAATGATATCCTCCACCCCCAGCCCTCGCCCCGGCGGAGGGATGCGGATCCGCGGTTCATCCCATAGGCGCGACTTACAACGGGGGCACATCCGGATCACCGGGCGGCGGGGAGTCCAGCTCGCCCCGCAGCGGTAGCAGTGGAGCGTGGGGAGATCGAGCGTGGCGGACATGGGAACCTGCCTCCTAGAAACGTACTCATAAGTAAGTTTTTCTCGAACTAAATCACCACTTGACCTCCGCGTTACTACGTGATCCGGGCGGCTCTGGAGAGGGCGTGGGCCCAGTCGGATTTGAACCGACGACCTCCCGGTTATCAGCCGGGTGCTCCAGCCAAACTAAGCTATGGGCCCCGCCGTCAGGAATTCCGCCGCCATTTGAGCGTTTCAGGGCAAATCGTCCCCCGAAACAGCTGGAGTCGACCTCGCAAGGGACGGCCACTCGAGCGCCGATAGGCCCGCCACCGACGACCTATCCGGTAACAGCGCCACGCGGATCGCGGCGTCCTTCGCCGTTAGTCACGTGCCCGACTTTTTCCCTCTGCGGGTGTCATCGTGGTCGGCCCGTACCGACGACACCTTC
>JASHWL010000140.1 GCA_030044105.1 Thermoplasmata archaeon | reverse complement strand
TCCGCCGCCCGGGCCGGGTCCTTCGCGAACTCCGCGAGCAGGCGCTCGGCGACGCGGTAGCGGAGCGCGATCGGGACGTGGCTCATGCTCTCGACGCCGCCCACGAGCACGAGATGCGTCTCGCCGGTCCCGAGCATCCCCGCGGCATGGAGCGCGGTGATGAAGCTCGACGAGCAGGCCATCACGGACGAGTACGCAGGGATCGTCGCGTCGAGCGCCGCCTCGAAGGTGAGCTCGCGGGCGATGTTCGAGATCTCGGGGTCCGGGATCACCTGCCCCCACGTGAGGAGGTCCGGGCGGGCCCGGCGCGCCATCTCCTGGACCACCGGGATGGAGAGCTCGAGCGACGACCTCGCTGCGTAGGGCCCGCCGGCCCGAACGAACGGGGTGCGGACCCCAGGGGCGAGGTACACTTCGTTCATCTCGATGCCGTCCTCCGCGCTCCGCGGGAGCTCAGCGGTCGCGCTCCCTCGCCGACGAACGCCCGGAGGACCGTGGGGTCCGTGCCCTCCCGAGGGCGGATCCGCTCGCCAGGTTCGAATAGCGGGGCATGGATTTGAACCATGGATCTACGGGTTATGAGCCCGTCGGGATTTCAGGACGGCCGGCGTCGCCGGTCGCTTTCCTGACTACCCTACCCCGCTGTGCCGCGCCCCAGCCGGGCTCGGTATATGAACTTCGAGGGCGGGCCGCGTTGGCGGCGCCCCTCGTCCGGCGGCCCGCGGGCGAACCGGGCGCGATTCCGGCCGGGCCCGGGGGACCGCCACCCGACGCGCGAGGTGTTATCGCGGCTCGAACGACTGGGGCCGCGAGGACGTGGATGCCCTACTTCGTGGTGAACTCGTACCACGGTCCCGCGTGGATCGAGGGCCGCCCGATGCGCGAGCAGGACGGCTGGTCGGAGCATCGGGCGTTCATGAACGCCCTCCCGGACGGGTTCGTCGTTCTCGGCGGACCGGTCGACGGCCACCGTCAGCGCGCGATGCTGGTCGTGCAGGCGGCCGACCTCGCGGCGGTGCACGGTCGGCTCGACCCGGATCCGTGGTTGCGGTCCGGGCATCTGGTCGAAGTCATCGAACCCTGGGATGTCCTCATCGGACCTCCCCCCTAACGCCGAGGACGTACGCCCTCGGGGCGAGAATCAGAGCGGCGCGGCCACGGCCGTCGCCAACGATGCGCCGGCGGCGAGCACCGCCGCGAGGACCAGGGGCGCCACGACGCCCGCGTGCAGCCACAAGAGTGCCCCTGTCAGCGCGCCCAGGAAGAGCGCGATGGCGGACAGCAGCAGCCGTACGGTCGCCGCTTCGGGTCGCCCGGGCACGAAGAGGCTCAGCGCCAGGGCGGTCAAGGTGGACGTGACAACCGTGGTGCGCTCGAGCCCAGGGACCGCGAGCTGCCGGACCCCGCCCACCTGGATCCCCATCGCGAGGGCGAGCAGCGTGATGACGACGAACGCGTACGGCGAAGGCCCGCCCGCGTTCGTGGCCCGCGCGAGTCCGGCAGCGCCGGCGAACAGCACGGCCTGCACCGCGGTGAAATTCCGCACCAGCGGCCGGGGGGCGGTGCGCCCGCCCGCGATCGCGCGGCCGACGACGAACACCCCCAGCAGGAACGAGGCCAGCGAGATCGCCGAACCCGCGACGCTCACGACGGGCGCACCGGCGATCGCGAACCCGAGGAAGAGCAGGTTCCCGGTCATGTTCGCGACGAATACCCTCCCCAGGCCGAGGAAGGCTGCCGCGTCGACGCACCCGCTGATCACGGTGAGCAGGAGGAGGACCGGAACGAGGGCGCTGAAGGCGTTCGGGGCTCCGGCCAGTGGGGAACCGGGTTCGGCGTCCGCCACGCGCCGGGGGAGCTCATCGGCGTAGATGGACATTGTTCCGCGCTCGCGTCCGTGGCCGACGCGCAACGACGCCGCCCCGTCCCGACGGTGGAAAATTACTGGCGAGAGGTGCAGAGGCGGCTAACGGGATCGTATCTGCGGTCAGCGGTTAGAGGCCGATCGGTTCGCGCCGACGCCAACCCATTCCTCTCCTCGCACATCCTCTTTCCGAATCGGGCGCGAGCAACGGGGGTTTGAAGTAGACGTCCAGGCGGGTTCCGGTCATGCGTACGGTCGGACTCACGCTGGCGATCATCGGGTCCGCCGGACTTGTGGTGTTCGCGCTATATGCCCCGGCCCTGGCGATCACGAATTCGTCCGACTTCGATTGGGCCATCGTAGGCTTCGTGATCCTCTTCGCGATCGCCATCGCGGTCGCGGTGGCCGAGCATCTGCAGCAAGACAACGACGTCCAGGACCAGCTCGCAGAGCTCCGGAGGATCCGCGACGCCCAGGAGCGAGCCCACCCCGCCCCGTCGCCGCCGTTCGCCCCCTGTACGCGATGCGGAGCCGCCGTGCCAATCGGCATGGCATTCTGCGCCCGGTGCGGGGCCCAGGTCGGCCCGCAGCCGTAAAACGAGGGAGCGGGGGCGTCCCCCGTCTCTGCTGCTCTTGGGATGACATAGGGAAAAAGCCGCGGGAGGGATTTGAACCCTCGGCCTGCTCCTTACCAAGGAGCCGCTCTGCCAGCTGAGCCACCGCGGCGCGCGCGTCGCGTCCCTACGCCTTCCCCTTCTTGCGCCTTGCGTCGTTCCGTGGGGTCCCCGCCCTCGTCGCCCACGGGAACCCGGTGGACCGGGCCTCCCAGTCGGCGCGGGGTCCGGCCGTCAGGGCGCGTTTCGCGAGGAACGCCTCCATCCCTTCGCGCTGATCGACCGTGCCGAACAGGCGCGCCCAGAGATCGAGCTCGTAGGCCAGGCCCTCGTCGATGCCGGGATCGATCGCCGCGTTGAGCGCGTACTTGGCCGCCGCCAGGGCCACCGGCGGCTTCACGGCCAGTTCCTC
>JASHWL010000139.1 GCA_030044105.1 Thermoplasmata archaeon | reverse complement strand
CGCAACCCCCACGAATCGGGGCACGAGGCCTGTCGACGCTTCCTCGATCGCGTCGATGCCGCCGGGGTCCACGCCATGGTCTCTACCGTGACGGTCGCTGAGGTGCGTGCGGGTCTCACGCCCGTGGAGGCTCCGGCAGTCTGGCACGCATTCCTCAGCCACCTCCTCACCTCCCCGAACTACTCGGTGGAAGCCGTCGACACGGAGATCGCCGAGGCGGCGGGCGAGTTGCGGCAGCAGACGAAGCTCACGCTCCCCGACGCGATCGTCGTCGCCACCGCGCAGGTTCGAAGGGCGACCGCCGTCGTCACCCAGGATCGACAGCTCGGACGACTGCAGTCGGTGATCCGCACGTGCGGACCGTCCGAGGTCGAGTGATGGCCGGTCCTCGGACCGCCCGCGGCTGACCGCTCCAGCGGCGACGCGGGACGACCTGGGAGTCCGGGCCTCGAACGCTTCCTCGGAGAGGCCGCATCCCTTCCGCGCAGATCTCCGACTGTCCCGGCCGACCGCCGGGTGCGCCACGCGCGGGGGCTAAGCTTGAAAGCGCGGCCAGTCGACGTGCGGAACCCATGCGACGGACGCCCGAGAAGATTCACCTCACGGTGCGTCGTGCTTCCGCCTCGGCGCGCTATCGACTCTGGGTCGAGGAGGACGGCGACTTTGGCGTCGCGCTGGCTCGATCCGGCACGTTGGCCGGGCTCCGACGGAACGCGATGCGTCAGATTCGGGCGCAATGGGAGCAGGGGCAGCGTGGGGGATCGAGCGGCCGGCGCGGCTCTCGCCCCTTCCCCAGAATCGTCTGGCATCGGTCCACTCGACGGTACGCCCGCGCCGCGGGCCGGGACTTGGCCGAGGTTCGCCGCCGGCGGCGCGAGGCGACGCGGAGGGTTCGGCGGATCGAACGGAGACTGCGACGAGCCGGGGCCTACGCCAAGGAAGCTCGATTCATCGCTCACGGCCAGGTCTTCGTCGAGTTCGACCTCGACGCTTTCGAGCGCGGTCAGCCCCTGCGTCCCGCTCCCTGGAACCCCTGATCCTCGGAGAGCGGGAACGCGCTCCGCAGGAAGGAGTTCGGCCCCGGTAGGCCGACCCTTGGCTCCGAGACACGCTGCCACCGCGGGAAAGGAGTCGCTGGCCCGAACCCTTCCGCTCGGGCCGGGCCCTCCGCCATCGCCATAGTCCGCCCGGTCTTCCCCTCGCGCGACCCGAGGGCCATGGCGGTTGTCAAGCCCGTCGTTCTGCGCAGCATGAAGAGGGCCCTGCGCAACCTGGGCGGGGAGAAGGCGCCGGTGATCGCCGGGCACAAGCTGCTCTACCGATGCAACCTGGAGTGCCAGATGTGCCCGTTCTGGCGCCGAGAGGACGAGGAGTTGCTCGGGTTGCCCGACGAGATACGGATCATGGAGGCGCTGGCCCGGGCCGGGGTCTCGTTCCTCGGCTTCGAGGGAGGGGAGCCGCTCCTTCGGCGGGACGTCGGCGACATTCTGCGGGAAGCGCACGCGCGATTCCACACGTCGCTCGTCACCAACGGCTGGCTCCTCGAGCACCGGCTTCCCGAGATCGCGGACCACCTCGATCTGCTCTTCGTCTCGATCGATGGCATCGGCGCGACGCACGACCGGCTGCGCGGCATCCCGCGGTCGTTCGAGCGGGCGGTCCAAGGCATGCGGGCCTCGCGCGAAGAGGTCCCGACCGTGATCAGCCACACGATGACCCGCGAGAACCTCGACCACGCGGAGCGGGTCGTCGAGCTGGCCGAGCAGCTCGACATCTCGCTCACGGTCCAGGTCGCCTACGACTACCGCACCGCGAGCCCCATGTCGCCCGAACGCGACCCGCTGCGTCGCGCCATCGAGCGGCTCCGCGACCTGCGCAAGAGCGGGGCGCCGCTCTTGGAGTCGGTGGAGTACTTCGACACGATCCTCGGCTCCTGGTACGAGGGACGCCCGTGGCGCTGCAAGCCGTGGCTCACGATCAACATCGACCCCTCGGGCCGGATCGTCCTCCCTTGCTACGTCCTGCAGGAGTACCACGGGAGCCTGCCGGTCTGGGACACCAACATCCGCGAGCTCTGGAACTCCTTCGCCTGGGCTCCCTACGAATCGTGCAACAAGTGCGCCCTGGCCTGTTACCTGGAGCCGTCCTTGTTCCGCTGGACCGACTTCACGAACGTCCGGGAGCGCGTGATCGACGGCGCCGTGCATTACGTGCAGCGGACGGCGCGCACCTCCTCGCGCGCGCCCGCGGGCGAGCTGATCCAGATCGAGAGCCCGGCCGCGTGACCCGCGGCGCGTCGGCGACGGACCGCCGGGGAGCCGCCCGGTCCGCTGGCGGTCCGACGCGAGCTACCCGATGAAGACCACGACCACCAGCAGCAGGATGATGACGATGACCCCGGCGCGGACCCAGTGGTAGGTCTGCGTGGTCTGCTGGTCGATCCGGCGCAGGAGTTCGTTCGGGTCGCTCGGTATCGGTGGGGGGGCGGGCCTTTGGCCGAACATGGTGCCGGCAATCCGTTGACGGTCTTGAGCTGACCCGAAGCCGCGACTCGCTATCGCACGCCGGACCCCGGGGTCGGCTCCGCCCGCCGCTTCGGGCGACGCGGCGGAGCGGGACCCGAGGCAGGTCATATCCCCGGCGAGCTTGGCGCGCTCGAGTCCCGATGTCGGTCATGCAGAATCCTTCGGGCGCGGCGAACGGGTACGGAACGGGGGAGCGGGAGATCGGGGCGAGGCGCGGAGGATCGGCCCGTCGTGCCCCCCGGAGCGGATCGCGATGACGGCGCCGGCCGACTCCGGTGTCCTGGTCTTGCGCAATGCGAAGATCGCGACCGTGGACGCGCGCGACTCGTTCGTGGACGCGCTGGCGATCCAGAACGGCAAGGTGGCCGCGGTCGGATCGGACGCGGAGGAGCTCGGACGGCGGAGCGGCGCCCGCGTCATCGATCTGGGCGGCCGCACGGTCGTGCCCGGCCTCAGCGACGATCACATGCATTTCATCCGCGAGGGACGCCACTACCTCGCGGAGCTCCGGTGGGACGGAGTTCCCACGCTCGCCGAGGCGATGGAGCGGCTCCGCCAACAGGCGGCCCGCACGCCGCCCGGGCAGTGGGCCCGGGTCGTCGGCGGGTGGTCGGCCTACCAGTTCGCGGAGCGACGGGTCCCCACGCCCGCCGAGATCGCGGCCGCCGGCGGCTCGACGCCGGTGCTCGTGCTCCACCTCTACCAAGATGGCACGCTGAATCCCCCCGGGCTCGCGGCGCAGAAGATCGGGGTGGATACGGCCCCTCCGCCCGGAGGCACGATCGAGCACGATCCGAACGGGGCGCTCTCCGGGCGCGTCCTGGCCACCCCGTCGGCCCCGATCCTGTACGCGGCGGTCGCCGCGATCCCCACGCTCACGGCCGACCAGCAGGTCGTCTCGACCCTCCACTTCGCGCGAGAGCTCAACCGACTCGGGCTCACGAGCGTCGTCGACGCCGGCGGAGGCCAGCAGTTCTTCCCGGAGGACTACGGCGCGATCCGCGGCATCGTGGAGCGCGGCGAGCTCACGGTGCGGGTGGCGTACAACCTGTTCACCCAGCGGCCCGGCCACGAGCTGGAGGATTTCCAGCTGTGGGCGCGCCAGCACCGCCCGAACGAGGGCGACGCGATGTACCACATCAACGGCGCCGG
>JASHWL010000138.1 GCA_030044105.1 Thermoplasmata archaeon | reverse complement strand
CCGGTCCTGCCGGAGGAACTGCCGCCGGACCGGGTCGACCGCGCTGCGCGGGACGGGTACGCGGATCTCCTCCGTCTGATCTGCGGGCGCCGGAGGGTGCGGCGGGTCGACCTCGCGGTCGCGGCGTCGGGGCCGGGCGCGAACGGCATCGACGAGCTGGAGGTCCGGACCGAGGGGTTGCTCGAACGGCTGGCGGCCCTGGACGTGCCCGCGCGACGGCTGCGCGGGGCGCGGCTTCGCGAGGCCGTCCCCCGGGTGTACGCCCCGGTGCGCGAGGAGCCCGCCGGATGACCGGCGCGGCAGCGCGGCCGGCCCCGGAGTTCGATCCGTTCCACGGGGCGGTCGGTTTCGGCGTGCTCTCGGGCGCCGCGGCCGTCGTCCTCCCGTTCCTGGACTCGCTCACCCTCGCGCTCGCCGCCATCGCGCTGGCCGCCTGGGTCGGGCGCCGTCCACCCCGCGCCCCGGGCGCTCGGCGTCGGCCGGGGTTCCGCGCGACGTGCGGTGGGGTGTGCGCGGGGGTGGGGTTCGTCGCGTTCTGGGGACTCTCCGGCCCGTGGTCCACGGTACGGGGGCTCGCCCTCGGACTCTCCCTGGTTCCCTTGTGGTGGCTCCATCGAAGCAAACCGTCGGCCGGGCACGGGGTAGGAACGGGCCCGGAATGACGACCGCCTCCGATGCGCCGGCGGAGGAGCACCCGCACTGGATGCGGGTCGGCCGGCGGTTCCTCGCGCCCCTGCTCGTTCGACAGTTCCCGTCCGAGCTCCCGTTCGGGTTCCTGGGCCGGGTGCTGCCGACCACGGAGCCGATCGAGTTCGCGGTCGAGGCCCACCGCCTCCCCTCGGACCAGGCGCTCGAGATCCTGCATCGGGCCCGGACCGTCGCCGACGCCGAGCTCGCCTCAGGCGGCCGCGGGACTCCGCGCTCCGAACTGGAGGTCGAGCGCGACGCGGCGGAGGAGTTCGGTCGCGCGGTCGCGCGCCGCACGCAGGAGCTGTGGCGAGTGGGTCTCCGCTTCACCACGGACGCGGACTCCCGGCCCCGGGCGGAGTCGGTCCGCGTCCGGCTCGCCGAGCGACTCAGCGCGCTGGGGTTCCGATGCCGGGTCCCACGGCACGAGGTCGGGGCCGCCCTCCGCGTCCCCGGCGACCGATCCTCGACCCACCGCCCCGACGGCTACTGGCAGACGCTCCCGACCGACGGGGTCGCGGCCCTGTTCCCGTTCGTGGACGAGGCGATCGTCGAGCCGCGCGGTGTGCTGCTCGGACTCGCGCTGGCCGACGCCAGTCCGGTGTTCCTCGACCGATGGGCCCGGACGAGCCACTCGTGGGGGATCTTCGGGACGACCGGATCGGGAAAGTCGTTCACCGCCGCGCTCGCGGTCCTGCGCTCCCGGTGGGTCCGTCCGGGCGCCGGCATCACCCTGCTGGATCCCCTCGGAGAGTTCGCCCCGTTCGTCCAGGCGCTCGGAGGCGATGTGGTGCGGGTCGGGGCCGGGGAAGGACGAATCAATCCGCTCGACCCGGCGACCACCCGCGGCGATCGGTCGGAGAAGGCCGCGCGGATCGGCGCCATGCTCCGCGCCGTGTTCCCCACCCTGACCGACGCGGAGGCGGCCCACCTCGACGCGGCCGTGATGCGGCTCTACGCGGGCGGGGACGGCGTGCCCACGTTCTCCGACCTCCGGGCCGAGGTCGCGCGCGGCGCCGAGCCCTCCGAACGCCTCCTCGGGCTCCTCGAAGTGTTCCGCTCGGGCTCGCTGCGCGCGGTCGACGGCCCGTCGCAGGTCCTGCCCGACTCGTCGCTGGTCGACGTCGACCTCCACGGGATCCCCGACGACCAGCTCCCGTTCCACCTGACCTACCTGCTCGACTGGGTCTACGGCCGCATCCGGGACCGGCCCGGCCCCAAGCTCGTGGTGGTGGACGAGGTCCACCTCCTCCTGCGGCACCGCGCCACGGCGGAGTTCCTCGACCGGGTGGTCCGCCACGTGCGCCACTTCGAGGGCGGCTTCCTGCTGCTCAGCCAGCGACCCGACGACTTCCTCGACCTGCCGAGCGGCCGGGCGGTGCTCCAGAACCTCGACGCGGTCGGACTGCTGCGGCTCCCGGGGGTCTCGCCCGCCACGCGGGAGTTCTTCGGCCTCACCGGTCCGGAGGCCGAGTGGCTGCCCAAGGCGCGTCTTCCCCGCGAGATCGGGTACTCCGAGTCGCTCTGGCGGATCGGCGAGTTCCACCTCCCGCTGGCGATCGTCGCGTCGACCCCCGAGCACACCCTCCTCGCGGGCACCCTCGGGCGCGGGACGGAGGCCGACGAGCCTGCCGCTGGAAACGGGTCTTTATGAGGATAGAGGACCAGCTCCGGACGTGGACGCCGAGGCGACGGCCGCGGGCCCCCCGCGCCGGCGCGCGAGCTGGAGCCTGAAGTCGATCGTCGAGGACGTCGCCGGGCGACCGATCGGGGAGCTCCAGGACCCGGGGAAGCCGGTCCACCCGTACCTGGAAGGCAAGGGCGTCGCGGCGGTGCCTCCGACGACGCGGGGCGCGGCCGCCGAGGCCCCGTACGATCCCGTCGGACACGTGTACCCTCCGCTCGTGGGACCGCTCGGTCGGGACTACCACGGGGCGGAGCACGAGCACCACGCGGAGACCCTCCAGCACCACCCGCCGCACACCGATTCCTCGCCCGGCAACCCCGCGCGCCCCGGCGGGCCGATGCATCGGCCCGAGCGGATCTACCTGCACTATCTGCTGCTCCACATGGACCGGCTGAGCCCGTCGGCGCTCCAGTACCTCAGGACCGCGGTCGAGGAGGAGCTCGCGCACCGCGCGCGCCCACCCCTCCCGCCGACGCCCGTCGCGGCGGAGTGACCACCTCCCAGCCGAGCGCGCGGCCCCGCTCGGCGAGGTCGGCGAAGACGGCCGGGTCCCGCTCGACCCCGATCGCGTTCCGGCCCCAGCGCTGCGCGGCCGCGAGCGTCGTCCCGGTGCCCGCGAACGGGTCGAGGACCGTCTCCCCGAGCAGCGAGAACATGCGGACCAGTCGGGCCGGGATCTCCGCGGGGAAGGCCGCGCTCCGGCGGCTCCCGGCGTCCTGGCGGACGCCGCGGACGTCGTCCCAGATCTGGCTGAACCATCGGTCCCGCTCCGCGCGGGAGTACCGGCTCGCCGCCCGCGCCGGGTCGCGGCGGGGCAGACGGCGCAGCCGTCCCTTCCGGAAGAGCAGCACGAACTCGCAGTCGAGCGTCACGTAGGCGTTTGGGGGCTCGAACCCGGAGCCGAGGAACGCGTTCGGCCGGTTCGTCGGCTTCTTCCAGAGGAGGTAGGGGAGCGATCGGAAGCCCGCCCGCTCGGCCCCGAGGACCACGCGGGCGTGGTTCGGCCAGAGCCGGAACTCGCCGTCGATCGTCCGCAGCGCGTCGCCGATGTTCACGGCGAGGAGTCCGCCCGGGACCAGGACCCGGTGCGCGGCCCGCCACGCGGCGTCGAGGCGCCGGTGCATCGCCTCGAAGTCGCGGGCGCCGAGCCGCGCGAACAGCGCGTCCCACTGGGGGATCATCGGGTACGGCGGCGACGTGACGATGAGGTGGACCGATCCGTCCTCGATCCCCGCGAGCCGCCGC
>JASHWL010000137.1 GCA_030044105.1 Thermoplasmata archaeon | reverse complement strand
GACCGAGAGCCCGTGGGCCGCGCACCAGCGGGCGAGCGCGCCGGGATCGATCCGGCGGAACGCCCCCGGCGCCGCGCGCCGGGCGGGGACCGGCGCGAACCCCTCGGCGGCGACCCGTCCCAGCACGGCCCGCACCGGCGCCCGAAGGAGACGGCCGACCGCGCCGGCGGGAAGCCGATGCAGGTAGCGACTCCTCGCGCCGGGGCCCGGCGCGACCTCGAGCACCAGGACGCCCCGAGGCCCGAGCAGCTCGGCGAGCCGATCCCGTACCGCGTCGCTCTCGGCCTCGGCGAAGCCGAGCAGGTTGCCGAGCGCGGCGACCGTGCCGAACGCCCGCGGGGCGAACGGAGGGCGCGCGAGATCGCAGCGCACGCGGCCGGGGAGCGGTCGGCCCGCCGTCGGGCGCCCCCAGTGCTCCGGGATCTGCTCGAGCGCGGTCCGTGCGATGTCCGCGGCCACCCGGCGCGCGCCCGGGGGACCGACGGCGGCCGTGAACCGGCCGGGCCCGCTCCCGGCATCGAGCGTCCACGGGGTCGGGCCCGCGTGGCGGGCCAGGAAGCGCGTCCGCAGCTCGCGGAAGAGATCGCGCTGGGCCGTCCCCTCGAGCCGCAGCCATTCGCGCTCGGCGCGGTAGGCGTCGTTGGCCCGGAAGCGCTCCCGGGAGGCCGGCGTCCGTCGTGCCACGACGCGTCACTCCGCGCGCCGGGGATAGCGCTTCGCGCCGCCATTGGGACGGGAGCCCTTTATATGGGGGGTGTCTAGCGACTGACGGAGGGAACCATGACCTATTTCGAGTGTCCCAAGTGCGGAGGCGGCTACGTGATCGACGTGCCGCCCAGCGCCCGTCCGGTCTGCGACCGGGACGGAGCCCGCCTCAAGAAGGCGAGCGACGCCTCCTACGAGCGCAACGCGCGCCAGGACTAGGACGCCGTCGTGGCGACCGACGAGGCCCCGGCGCCGCCGGTGACCCACGGCGAGCGCTACGGGCCCCTCGTCCACCGCTCGGTGCGGCACGGGGCGATCCTGTGGATCGTCGGCGTGCTGATCTTCATCGTCGGGATGATCGTGACCCAGCTCGGCTACACGGGTACCGGCGACGGCTGGGCCCACTACAGCCTGACCGGGAACTACATCAGCGACCTCGGAGCCGCCCACTGCAGCGTCACCCACTTCGCGGTCTACCCGCCGGGCGGCATCTACGTCTGCTCGCCCTGGCACGACGTGTTCAACGTCGCGATCGTGCTCATGGGGATCCTGCTGATCCTCGGCGTCATCCTGATCCGGACGGCGTTCCCCGCGCGCGGCACCCGCACGATCGGGCTCGCGATGCTGGCGATCGCCGGCTTCGGCGCGATCGGGGTCGGCCTGTCCCCGGAGGACGTCAACCTCACGGTCCACACCCTCTCCGCGGCGGTGGCGTTCATCATCGGCAACCTCGCGCTGATCGTGCTCGCGTTCGCGATGTTCCGGGACACCCGGTGGGACGGGTACCGGGCCTACACGCTCCTCTCGGGGCTCGTGGGGCTGATCGCGTTCATCCTGTTCTACGTCAAGATCTGGGGAGCGCTCGGCGTCGGAGGCATGGAGCGCCTGATCGTCGCTCCCCTCCTCCTGTGGGCCCTCCTCGTGGGGATCCACCTCGCCCGGATCCCGACGTTCGCGCCCCCGGGCGTGCGGGGCACCCGAACCTAGCCGGGCTCGGGGAGTACCGTCCGGTCCGCCCGCGCGAGCGCCGGGTCGTCGAGCTCGAACCGCGCTCCGCAGTCGGTGCACTCGACGTAGCAGTGCACGTCGCCGCTCACGGGCTCGCCAAGGCGTCCCCCGCAGCGGGGGCAGATGCGGCGGCTTCCGGGGGCGTTCATGGCTCCTGGGTGGGGGCGGGAAAGGGTTCGCGCGGCCGACCTACACGTCCTTGCCGAACTGCTTGATGTCCTCGGGACCGGCCTGCTTCTCGACCGGGCCGGCGCCCTGGACCATCACGCGGATCTGCTCGACGACCTCGGGGTTCGAGAGCGTCGAGATGTCGCCGTAGTCCATGCGGTTCGAGATCGAGGCGAGGACGCGGCGCATGATCTTGCCGGACCGCGTCTTCGGCATGTCGGGCACGATGCGCACGGCGCGGGGCCGCGCGATCTTCCCGATCTGCGTCTCGATCGCCTTCGAGACCTTCTCCGCGAGCGCCGGGTCCGCCTTCACGCCCGGCTTGAGCGCGACGTACACCTCCGGCACGCGGCCCTTCTCGGGGTCCACGATCGGGACGACCGCGGCCTCCGCGACCTCGGGGACCGTGAGGCAGGCCGACTCGAGCTCCTTCGTCCCCAGGCGGTGGCCGGCGACGTTGATGACGTCGTCCACGCGACCGAGGATGCGGATGTACCCGTCGGGCGCGCGGAGCGCTCCGTCCCCGGCGAAGTAGGGCCAGTCGTGCCAGTCGGTGCTCGACTTGTTCTTGTTGTACTTCGCGTAGTACGTCTTCACGAAACGGTCGGGGTCGCCCCAGATCGTCTCGAAGATCCCCGGCCACGGATTGCGGATCACGATGTTCCCCGCCCGCCCGGAGCCGGTCGGGATCTCGTTCCCCTGCTCGTCGAGGATCGCGGGATAGATGCCCGGCATCGGCGGGCCGGCGCTCCCGGGCTTCATCGCATCGATCCCGGGCTTGGTCGTGCAGAGGAAGCCGCCGGTCTCGGTCTGCCACCAGGTGTCGGTGATCACGGCCTCGCTGCGCCCGACGACCTCGTAGTACCACTTCCAGGCTTCGGGCTCGATCGGCTCGCCGACCGTGGTCATGCACTTGAAGTGGTACCGGTACTTCTTCGGCTCGTCCGGCCCGAGCTTCCTCAGGGAGCGGATGGCGGTCGGCGAGGTGTGGAAGATGTTCACCCCGAGCCGCTCCGCGATACGCCACGGTCGCCCGGCGTCCGGGAACGTGGGGACCCCCTCGTAGAGCACCGTGGTCGCCGCGTTGGCCAGCGGGCCGTAGACGATGTACGAGTGCCCGGTGATCCAGCCGATGTCGGCCATGCACCAGTAGATGTCGGTCGGGTGGATGTCCTGGATGAACTTCGAGGTCGCCGTCACGTAGGCGAGGTAGCCTCCGCTCGAGTGCTGGCAGCCCTTGGGCTTGCCCGTCGAGCCGCTCGTGTACATCAGGAACAGCGGGTCCTCAGCCGCCATCGAGACCGGGTCGACCTTGGCGCCGGCGAACTGCTTCAGGACGTCGTTGACGTAGAAGTCCCGGCCGGCCACCATCGGCGTCGGCGAGGCCGCCTTGTCCCGGAACCGCTTCCAGACGAGGACCTTCTCGACCTTGGTCCCCTCCTTCTCCGCCGCCGCGACCGCGATGTCGGCGTTGACCTTGTGGTCGAGCAGCTTGCCGCTCCGGTAGTAGCCGTCCATGGTCACGAGGATCCGGCTGCCGCTGTCGACGATCCGCGCGCCGCACGCTTCGCCGCTGAACCCTCCGAACACGACCGAGTGGATCACGCCGAGCCGCGCGCACGCGAGCATGGTGATCGGCAGCTCCGGCACCATCGGCATGTGGATGGTGACCCGGTCGCCTTTCTTGAGGCCGCAATGGTCGCGCAAGAGCGCGGCCATCTCGTTCACCCGATTGTAGAGCTCCTGGTAGGTCAGCACGACCGTGGGCTCGTCCTCGGGCTCGGGGACCCAGACCAGCGACGACTTGTTCGCGTACTGGGCGAGGTGCCGGTCGACGCAGTTGACGCTCACGTTGAGCTTGCCCCCGACGAACCACTTCCAGAACGGCGCCTTGCTCGTGTCGAGCGTGGTGTGCCAGTAGTGGTCCCAGGTCAGCAGGTCCGCGAACTCGCGGAAGCACTCGGGGAAGTTCTTCTCCGAGAACCGTTCCATCACCGCCGGATCGGTCCAGTTCGCCTGACCGATGAACTTCGGGCCCGGATAGTACAGGGCCTCCTCCTTCCAGTGGACGGCGATCTCGGCCTCGGACAGACGCGACTGATCTTCCCCGGTTACCTGCGTTCGTGCTCCCGCCATGACGTGGCGCACCTCGTGCGGGCGGGGAGTCGGGTCCGGGTTATACGGGTTACGCTGTCGCATGCTGCGGCGTCGCAGTCGCGGGATCCGCGGGGAGGAGCGCGAGCTTCCCGAGGGCTCGGCTCCGCCGAAAACCGGGTCCGCGCGCCGCGAGCACCCTTTTGAACCCCCCTCGCCTTCCGTCCTTCTCGGTGCGTCATGGTCAGTACGGGTTCCTCGCCCGGGCGGCCCGAGAAGACCGTGCACCTCCGGATCGATCCCAATGACGAGTCCACGACGCTCGAAGAGGTCCTCTCGCGCATCGCCGAGCTCCAGCGCAAGCACCCCGACCGGGAGGTCTTCTTCGACGGGGACGAGTACGCCATCTGCTCCCGGCCCAAGCGAGCCCGCGCGGCCCCCGCGCACTGAGTCGCCGACGCTGGGTCGGCCGCTGCTCCTCCTGAACCTCAAGACCTACGCCGGCTGCCTCGGGCCGAGCGCCGAGCGGCTCGCGCGGACGCTCGAGGAGATGGGCAAGCTCGCCGGCGTGCCGGTCGCGCTCGCACCGGCGACCCCGGACCTCGGGCGGATCGCGTCGGCGGTCGCGATCCCGGTGCTCGCCCAGCACGTCGACCCGCTCGACCCGGGACCGTACACGGGGTTCGTGCCGGCCGCCGCGATCGAGCAGGCCGGCGCCTGGGGCAGCCTGGTCAACCACTCCGAGCACCCGTTGCCCCTTCCCAAGGTGGAGGACGTGGTCCGGCGGCTCGACGCCCTCGGGCTGATCCCCGTGGTCTGCGCGAGCGACGTGCGGGCCTCGGCCCGGCTCGCGTCCACGCATCCGACCTACCTCGCGATCGAGCCGCCCGAGCTGATCGGAGGCGACCGCGCGGTCTCCACCGCGCGTCCCGAGGTCGTCTCGGGCGCGGTCGAGGCCGTCCGAGCGGTGAGCCCCGGCACGCTGGTGCTGTGCGGCGCCGGCGTCCACTCGCGCGTCGACGTCGCGCGCGCGCTCGAGCTGGGCGCGTCCGGCGTGCTGGTCGCGAGCGCGGTCACGCGCGCCCCGGACCCGAGGGCCGCCATCGCGGAGCTTTTGGCCGGATTCTAGGGGCTCCGAGGCGAGGAACCCCGCCGCCTTCAAGTGGGCCGCCTCCCTGCCGCCGACGGTCGGAGCGAGGGAACAGGTCGATGCCCGGGTCCTCACGCTCCTCGAGTCGGGCGAAGACGTCGGAGACGCACGCTCCCCGTCGCCGTCGCGCCTCGCGCGGTCGATCCAAGCCGAAGGTCCGTCGCGAGCGACCGCCGAAGGCGCCGGCGCTCGAGCCGATCGACGAGCTCGAGCCGGTGGCGCGGACGCGTCCGGGCGCGCTCCGCAACGGCGGAGTGGTCCGGACGGCGACTCCGTCTCGGCCGCTGCGGATCGTGATGGTCGGATGGGAATGGCCGCCGAACCACTCGGGCGGCCTCGGGGTCCACTCGTTCGAGATCGCGAAGGAGCTCACGCGTCTGGGGCACCGGATCACGTTCCTCACCCCGTTCACCGGGCCGTTCACGCCGGTGGACGGCGTCGCCTTCCGGTTCCCCGGCCAGGCGACCCCGGCCGGACCGGCGGACTATCCTCCGGCGTACTGGAGCGGCGGCACGCCCAACAGCCCGTTCTCGAACGCGACGGACGGCTACAACGCGTGGATCGCGTCGCTGACGGACCTCGGTCCGGTCGACGTCGTGCACGTGCACGACTGGTTCGGAACCTACGGCGCCCGCGCGCTGGCCGAGCGCCTCGGGGTCCCGCTCGTGATGACGGTCCACTCGACGGAGTACGACCGATCCCTCGGGCATCCCTGGGACCACATCCTGGCGCGGGAGCAGGCCGGGATCGACGCGGCGGTCCGCGTGATCGCCGTCAGCCGGCACCTCCGCCAGCAGCTCATCGACCGGTACCACGCCGATCCGGCGAAGGTCCGCGTCGTCTACAACGCGGTGCGGCCGAGCGCCCGGCTCGAGCGGATCGCGCCGACCAAGCGCGTGGTCCTGTACGTCGGGCGCCTCGCCGCGATGAAGGGCGTCGACACGTTCCTGCGCGCGGCTGCGCTCGTCGCGACCCAGTTCCCGGACGTGTTGTTCGTGATCGCCGGCGAGGGCCCGGAATATCCCCGCCTCGTTCAGCTCGCGGCGGGCCTCGGGATCGGCGAGCAGGTCATGTTCCTCGGGAAGGTCTCGGAAGAGGAGCGCGAGGTCCTCCTGCAGGGCAGCTCGGTCTTCGTGCTCCCGTCGGTCGTCGAGCCGTTCGGGATCGCGGCGCTCGAGGCGATGGCCGCCGGCGTGCCGACGATCCTCTCGAAAACGAGCGGCGTGGCGGAGATCAGCGTCGGGTCGTTCCGCGTCGACTTCTGGGACGCCGACGAGTTCGCGAGCCGGATCGCCGAGCTGCTCGAGTATCCGACGCTTCGGCGAGCCATGGGCGAACAGGGCCGGTGGGAAGCGCTGCGCGAGGGCTGGCCCGAACGCGCTCGCGAAACCGTGGGCGTCTATCTCGAAGCGATCCGCGAGCGGGGGGGCGTCGCGTGAGCCGGCACCGGCGAGGCGGTGGGTACCTCTCGGTCCGTCCCGCGCCCTCGGTCGGATTTTCGTGCGACCCCCGGTGACCGAAGGGCCCCGGAGCCGGCCCCCGCCGGTTAGGCCAGCTTCTCGAGG
>JASHWL010000136.1 GCA_030044105.1 Thermoplasmata archaeon | reverse complement strand
TCCCGAACCCGAACAACCCGAGGGTTGCCGGGCTCGCCCACCATTCCGGCTTCTCCTCCACTTTTGGTGGAGCTTCCTCCATTCCATGCGCCGTTTCCATCGTCGCTGTGGCCGGCATGTTAGGGCATCGCACGCCGTTCTGATATTTAGACCCTGACTTCGACGGTCTTATTCTGTTACATTCCGGCGAGCGGTCGTCGGTCTCCGGTGCGTCCCGGCCGCTACCGAGATATCCTCGCGGGGCCGGTGCCCCGGCAATGGAGGATCGCACCGATCTCGAGCGGATCGTCTTCGGCCAGACCCGCGTCATCCTCACGCGGGACCTTTCGGTCATGAACCCAAACCTCGTCGCGGGCTCGCAGGGGCTCGTGGTCGGCAAGCTCGCGAACTACACGCTCAAGGTGGCGTTCCCTCAGGTCACTGTGGGCGTGAACTGGAAGGACTGCGACATCGTCCCGGGCAAGACGGGGATGCCCACGCTCGCGGAGCAGCCCCGCGTGATCCCGAAGCCCCGCCAGATGGGCGAAGAGTAGGGCCGGCGCTACGGCGACGGCGTGCCCGGTGCGTCGTCCTCGAGCCAGCCCTCGACGATCGGGACCATCTCCCGCAGGTCCGAGATCTCGCGCTGGACCAGCGCCGGATCGATCGCGGGCGCGTAGTTCAGGGCACGGTACTCCGGCGCGTACGCCTGCAGGCCGGTGAACAGCACTCGCCCTTTGAGTCCCGCCCGGCGGGCCCCCTCGAGGTCCGCCCACCCGTCCCCGACGTGGGCCGCCCGGGCCGGGGTCGAGCCGAGGCCCTCCAGGGTCCGGTAGAAAATCTCGGGCGCGGGCTTGGTCCACGGCTGCTCGTCGCTGAACGTGAAGACGTCGACGTGGCGGTCGAAGCCGCGCGTCCGGAGCACTTCCAGGATGAACCGGCCGGGCTCGCCCACGGTGTTCGAGACGATGCCGACTCCCATCCCGAGCCGGCGGACGGCCGCGAGCGTCTCGAGCGCGTGGGGGGCGGTCTGGAACGGCGTGGCGCGCACGAGGCGCCCGAGGGCCTCTTCGAAGGCGACCGGATTGGGCGCCCGTCCCAGCGCCCGGGCCGCCCGGGCGATCTGCTCGCCGGGGGTCACCGATCGACCCGCATGGGATTCGGCCACGGCCAGTCGCAGCTCCGCATCGTACGCGGCGCGCAGCTCCTCGGGCGTCACCGTCGGCGCGCCGGGCTCCGGCCGGGAGTCCTGCAGCACGCGCACGGCGGCGTCGTACTGGCCGGCGAGGTACGCCGCCTCGCCCCCCGGCTCGAGGTACACGAGCGTGTGCCACAGATCGAACATCACCGCGGGTCGCGACGGCATCCTCCGGGGGGTCGCCCCCCGTGCCTATAACAGGGTCCCCGCCCGGAGGGCCGGTCCGACCGCGGATGGTTTGAGGGCCGGCCGGCTGCGGCCGGCGTGTCCGTCGCGCCTCCCCGACTGCTGGTCGCGATCAAGCCGAGCGACGCGGCCCGGGCGTCGATCGATGCCGCGCTCCCCGGTGTCCCGTGGGCCTTCGAGGCGGAGTCCGCTCCGGCCGCGTGGAAGCAGGTGGAGGTGCTCCTGCTGGGCTCGTTCGCGGGGCGAGGAGACGATCTCACGGGGTCCCTACTTCCGAGCCTCCGGTTCGTCCAGGGCCTCTACACCGGCCTCGACGGGTTCCCGTTCGACCGGTTCGCGCCGCCGGTCGAGGTCGCCGGGAACGTCGGGGGCTACGCGCCGTTCGTCGCGGAACAGGCCCTCGTGCTCGCGCTCGCCGCGTCGCGCGACCTGAACACCGCGCGCGGGATGGTGCAGTCCGGCCGTCTGCGGCCGGCCCCGGACCAGCGGACCCTGCTCGGCGCGACGGCCGCGATCCTGGGCTACGGCGCCATCGGAGCCGAGATCGCGAGCCGACTGCGCCCGTTCGGGGCGCACCTCCTGGCGGTGAACCGTACGGGAACTCCGGTGGACGGCGCGGAACGGACGCTCCCGGCGGATCGGTTCCGCGAGCTGCTCCCCGACGCGGACCTCGTCTTCGAGGTGCGTCCTCTCACCCGGAGGACCCAGGGTTCCCTGGGTCGAGGCGAGTTCGACCGGATGCGGGAGACCGCCGTGCTCGTGAACGTCGGCCGCGCCGCGACCGTCGATCCCGCCGCGCTCTACGACCATCTGCGCGCCCATCCCACGTTCCGCGCGGCGTTCGACGTGTGGTGGGACGAGGACTTCCGGGCCGGCCGGCTCGGAGGCCCGTTCCCGTTCGCTACGCTGCCGAACTTCTACGCGACCCCGCACTGTGCGAGCGCGCTGCCGGCCGCGCAGCCGCGCGCGCTCGCGTCGGCCCTCGTCAACCTGGCGCGGTACTTCCGGTCGGAGCGGCCTCTCTTCATCGTCGATCGGTCCGAGTACCAGAGCCCAGCCCCGACCCCTTCCTGATCCGCCCAAGGGTCGGTGTGGCCCGGAAGCGGGGGGGCCCGATCCCGCCTTAGCGGATCCTCTCGAGGGCGAACGATCCAACGATCAGTCCACGGGGAGTGGCGCGGCACTCGACCCAGTCCCGGGTCTGGACCTCGCCGAGGCCCTTCACCGAGAGAAACGTCTTGTCGCGGTCCTGCCGGAACAGGATCGCGCCGTCCATCCGGCTGAGCAGGGTCTCGAGCTGCGACTCGGAGAGCGCCCCCGGCTCGAGCGTGTACATCGCGAGCGCGTTCCGCGGTTTCAGGATCCCGACCACGTTCTGCAGGAACGAGAAGCTCGCCCGCTCGTC
>JASHWL010000135.1 GCA_030044105.1 Thermoplasmata archaeon | reverse complement strand
GCGCGCGAGCTCAAGCTCGGGCTGAAGCCGGTCGAGCCGCGGGACTACCTGGTCCGCTTCACGCAGGACCTGAACCTCTCGAAGGAGGTCCGCCAGAAGGTGCTCTCGCTCCTCGAGCAGGTCGAGCAGGTCTACTCGACCAGTGGCGTCCTGCCGAACGGGATCCTCGCGACGATCATCTACATCGCGTCGAACCTGATGGGCGAACCGCGCAGCCAGGACCGGATCGCGGCGGTCGCGAACGTCACGCCCGTGACGATCCGCAACCACTACAAGGAGCTCCTCGACCTCCTGGGTCTCCCGAAGAACCTGACTAACCCCCAGGCGAGGACCAACCTCGGTCCCGAGACCGAGGTCAAAGCCGTCGCGGACGTCGCGGTCGCCGGTCACTGAGCGGACCGGCCCCGGGGGCCCCGGCCCCCGGAAACCACTTGAACCTTCGGGCGGCTCGGTCGGCGTGGTCGTCTCCGGGCCGCTCAGCTACTCCTCGTACCGCACGTACCTGGAGTGCCCGCTGCGCTGGAAGTATCTCTACGTCGACCGCCTCCCCGAGACCCCGCGCGGCTACTTCACCTTCGGGCGAGTGGTCCACTCGGTCCTCGAGGAGCTCCTCCGGCCGCTGGTCGTGCCCGCCGCGCGGCGCGCCAGCGCGACCGAGGCGCAGCGGACGCTCGACGACTGGGAGGCGCGCGGCGCGCCGCCGGCGCCGATGAGCCGGGCGGATCTCCTCGCCGCGTACGAACGCGCGTGGTCGGGCGACGGCTACACCTCTCCCGAGGAAGAGGCGCGCTATCGGTCGCTGGGGCGCGACATGCTCGGCCGCTACTACGACCGGCTCCAGCAGGAGCCGCCGCATCCGGTCGCCATCGAGGAGCACCTCGAGGCCCGGTGGGACGGGATCCCGATCCACGGGTACGTCGATCGCGTCGACCGCACGCCGAGCGGGGGACTCGAGATCGTCGACTACAAGACGTCGCGCGATCTCTCGGTGGAGGACGCGCGCGACTCCGAGCAGCTCGCGATCTACCAGGTCCTCGTGGCGAGCAACTTCGCCGAGCCGGTCGAGGGCCTGACGCTCTACCACCTCCGCTCGCTGACGCCGCTGCGGACCCCGCCCCGGCCGCGCGACACGCTCGTGAGCCTGTACGACCGGCTCGGCGTCGTCAGCGACGGGATCCGCGCCCAGGCGTTCGAGCCCACACCGGGGCGGCACTGCAGCCGCTGCGACTTCCGCGCGATCTGCCCGGAGTTCCGGACCGTGCCCGCGACGGACGAGACGCGCCTCCGTCAGCTCGTCGACCGCTTCGAGACCCTTCGAGCCGACCAGGCCCACATCGACTCCGAGCTGCGGGACGTGGCGGAGCAGCTCCACCACGCGGCCGAGGAGCTCGGGGTCCACCGGCTCGCGGGCTCGCACGCCACCGCCGTGCGGCGTCGGGAGGAGGCGTGGCAGTACGCGCTAGAGGGACTCCGTCCCGAGCTCGAACGGTCGGGCCTCACGGAGCGGCTGCCGACCGGGAAGCCCGAGGAGGTCCGGCGCCTCGTGCGCGACGCCTCGATCGACCCCGAGCTGCGCCGCCGGCTCGCCGAGACCGGCGCCCGCCGGGTCAAGTGGTACTGGGACCTCGAGAACGGCAACCGCGCCGCGTAGACCGCGCGCTGCGCAAGGGCTATCTCGGGGTCCCGATACTCCCCCGTATGGGGACACTTCTCGCCTCGCCGGAGCGCCTCGCCTCCCTCGACGGTCGGACCCCGACCGTAGCGACCCTCTGCTCGCATTCCTCGCTGCAGATCTTCCACGGGGCCCGAGCCGAGGGGCTCCCCACGCTCGGCATCTGCGTGGGTCCTCCGCCCCGGTTCTACGACGCCTTCCCGCTCGCGCGACCGGACCGGTTCCTTTCGGTGCCGCGGGTCAAGGACCTGCCGGCGGCCGCGGACCGGCTGCGGAGCGAGGCCGCGATCATCGTCCCCCACGGATCGTTCGTGGAGTACCTCGGACCCGAGGCGTTCTCTACGATCGACGTGCCGGTCTTCGGCAACCGCGCGGTACTGGGCTGGGAGTCCGACCGACGCAAGGAGCGCGACTGGCTCGAGTCCGCCGGCGTCTCGATGCCGCGGCTCTACGAGGATCCGGGCGAGATCACCGGACCGGTGATCGTGAAGTACTACGGGGCGAAGGGCGGGAAGGGGTTCTACCTCGCCAAGAACCGCGAAGCGCTCGACGAGTTCCGGCCCACCGGCCCGTACGTGATCCAGGAGTACGTGCTCGGGACCCGGTACTACATGCACTTCTTCTACTCGCCGATCACCGAGCACGGGTACCGCCTGACGCACGGGTCCCTCGAGCTCCTGGGGATGGACCGGCGGGACGAGGCGAACATCGACGAGCTCTACAAGCTCGGGGCGCAGGAGGAGCTGCTCAAGGCGGGCATCCGGCCGACGTTCGTCGTCACGGGCAACGTGCCCGTGATCCTGCGCGAGTCGCTGCTCCCGAAGGCGTTCGACGTCGCCGCGCGCATCATCGAGCGCTCGGTCGAGCTGTTCGGCGGCATGGTCGGTCCCTTCTGCATCGAGGGCATCATGACCGAGGACCTCGAGTACAAGGTCTTCGAGATCTCCTCGCGGATCGTCGCGGGGACCAACCTGTTCATCTCGGGCAGCCCGTACTCCGACCTCATCGAGCCCAGCCTCTCCACCGGGCGGCGGATCGCGCGGGAGATCAAGCGCGCCCAGGCGGAGGGGCGCCTCGCCGAGGTCCTGAGCTAGGGCCCGCGCGCCGGCCTTAAGGTCGGACGGCCCTCCCCCGCGCTCATGAGCTCGGCGATCCGCACGGAGCACCTCTCGAAGACATACCCCGGCTCCGCGAGTCGCACGCCGGCGCTCGCGGACCTGACGCTCGACGTGCCCGCCGGCCGGGTCTTCGGGGTCATCGGGCGGAACGGCGCCGGGAAGACCACGTTCGTGCGGATCGCCGCGACGCAGCTCGAGGTCACCTCGGGCCGGGCCGAGGTCCTCGGGTACGACGTGATGACCCAGGCCCGGGACGTGCGCGTGCGCATCGCCTGCGTCCCCCAGGAGTCCCGCCCGCTCTACTTCCTGAACGTCGAGGAGGTCGTCTACCTCTATCTCAAGCTCCGCGGCCTCGACCACGTCGAGGCCCACCGCCGCACGGTCGAGGCGCTCGACGAGCTCTCGCTCACCGAGTACCGGCGCCG
>JASHWL010000134.1 GCA_030044105.1 Thermoplasmata archaeon | reverse complement strand
CCTTCGCGCTCGTCATGCTGTGCGTCGGCTTCCTCGTCTCGTCCCGCTGGCTGCGGGTCGACTAGGGCCCCGGCGGCCCGGGCCGGTCGATGGAGGGTCCCGGTACCGCCGCGCCCCCGCCCTCCGCGCCCCTCGAGGGCGACGCCGCGACGCTCGCGATCCCGCTCTATGCCAAGGCGCGCGACTTCCGGTCCCCGCATCCGATCCTGGGGGACGCCAAGGCGGACGAGATCGTGCGGACGGTCTCGCTCCGCTTCGAGGGGATGCGGACCTCGGGCGTGCCGCTGCTCGTGGTCCGCGCCGCCCAGATCGACGCCTGGGTCCGTGCGTTCCTCGCCGATCATCCGGACGCGGTCGTCCTGCACCTGGGCTGCGGCCTCGATGCCCGGGTGCTGCGCGTGGCCCCGCCCCCCTCCGTCACGTGGATCGACGTCGACCTCCCCGAGGTCATCGCGCTCCGGCGGAGGTTCTACACCGAGGGGGCCGGGTACCGGATGCTGGCCGCGTCGCTCACCGATCCGGCCTGGATCGAGGGGGTGCGACCGGGCTCGTCCGTCCTCGCCGTCGCGGACGGAGTCTTCGAGTACCTCGACCCCGAGTCCGTCCGGGAGCTGCTCGCCCGGATCATGGCCCGCTACCCCCGGGGCGAGGCGATCTTCGACGTGATGAACTCGTACGCGCTCGGCCAGGCGAACCAGCGCGTGCACGGGGCGGTCGGGGCGACGCTGCGGTGGGCGGTCGACGACCTCGCCGCCGTCGACGCGCTCTTCGCGACGGGCCGCCGCACGGGGGCGGTGCGGCTCGTGTTCGCGCGGTTCCTGCCGTGGAGGTACCGGCTCCCGTTCGCGATCGCGTACTTCGCCCCGCGGCTCCGCGACGCGATCCGCGTGCTCCGCTACGATTTCGCCGCGCCGTCCGCCCCGGGGACCGCCGCCGCGACCGCGTAGTCGGTCCCCTCCCACCGGTCCTCGCGGACCCAGTAGAACGTGAAGCGCCACCGCCGTCCGTCGCGGTCGAGCGGCGGCAGGTCGACGAAGAACAGGTCGAGCCCCGCGTCGGCCGAATCGAGGTCCCGCGCCGTCCGCCACTCGTCGTCCGAGACGTGGAGCCGGAACGGGCGATCCGCGATGACGCGGAGGGGCGCGTTTGGCGGGATCGTCGCGGGACGGCGACGGAACGTCCAAATCTCGAGCGGGGACGGGGTCCGCCGGTGCGCGAGGTAGCGGCCGGCGACCTCGGGGATCTGGTCGAACACCTGGCCGTCGCTCGCGGACCGCAGGAGCGTGATGTACTCCGCGTGCGCCCAGCACAGCGGGGTCGCGGACTCCGTGGGACGGCCGAGCCGCAGGTAGAGCTCGGGCCGGTCCGGGGCGTCCCACACCTGCTCCGGGAGCAGCCCCGTCGGCGTCGCGAACCGCTCGAGTGCACGGAGGTACGGCGCGGGGTCGCGGCCCCGGGCGAGCTCGTAGTGGCCCCGCTCGCCGGTGAGGAGCGGCCACGCACGTCCCTGGCCCCACTCCTCGTACGGGCCGCCGTCCTCCCGGTCCCCGTAGCCGTCGTGGTTGTAGCGCCGCCAGACCGGCCCGAGCGGCGTCGCGACCTTCAGCACGCGGTCGATCACCTCGATCGAGTCGACCACGACCGGGTCGTCCGGCGCGCGCAGGCCGTAGCGGACCAGCGAGAGGAAGCCGCCGTCGACGATCTCGGACGCGGGGAACTCGTTCGGCGTCCCCGGCGGGAGGTTGGGGAGCCGGACGGTCCCGAGGTCCGGCCCCTCGTCGGGCACGGGGTCGTCGATCGGGGCGGGCCGGATGCGGACGTAGTGCCGCGGGAGGCCGGGGACCAGCGTGCCCCGGGTCGTCACCGTCCAGCGCTCCACGTGCGCCTCCTCGAAGTCGGCGTACTCCTGCAGGAACCGCGCGGCCCTCGGGTCGCCCCGGTGCGCGGCGGCGATCGATCCGACCATGAGGGCGGAGACCGTGACCGCGAGGGTCGCGGGCGAGTAGCCGCTGACCTCCTCCCAGCGGTCCTGCTGGGTCACCGGTCCGTTGAGCACCAGGAAGCGCGCGGCCCGCCGGACCATCGGGTACGGGTCGAACTGCTCGGTCGCCCGGGCCTCGAACAGCTTGCGGGCCAGCAGCACCGGCAGCGCGACCTCGTCGAGCTGGAGGCCGGTCCAGTACGGCGTGCCGTCGACCCAGAAGTTCTGCGGGAACCCGCCGTCGGGCTGCTGCCGGGTCGCGAGGTAGATGAGCGCCCGGACCGGGGCCTCCACGGTCCCCGACGCGAGCAGGGCGAGCGCCGTGTGGACCAGGTCGCGCGTCCAGAGCAGATGGTAGCCCCCACGGTCCTCGTCGCTCTTCGTGGAGCCCCAGGGGATCGACAGCGACGCGATGAACGCGCCGGGGTAGACCTTGTCCTCGTGGGCGAGGAGGATCGATCGGCTCGCGCGGTAGAGGCGGCCGCCGTCCGCGCGGGCCGCGGAGAGCGGCCGTTCATGGGTCGCGCTCCGGGTCCACTGCTCGAGGAACCGGTGGCCATGGGTCTCGAACGGCGTGCCGAGCGACTGGAACAGCGTCGTGACCGCGGCGGGGATCGACTCGCCGAAGGCGAGCGCGAGCGTGAACTCCGAGCTCGGGTCGATCGGGATCTCGCCGGTGAGCGCCACGTTCCCGTCGGGCGCGAGGTCGAACTGCCACGCCATCCCGAGGTGCCGCGAGATGTCCGACCATCCGTCGCTCTGCCCCACGTAGCCGACCGAGGCGTTCGTGAACGGCAGCGAGCAGCCCATCGCGAGCGCGGAGTTCCCCTTCTGCGCGACGAGCAGCGTGCGGTCGAGCACCCGCACGACGCTCGCCGAGTTCCCCCAGCCCCCGACGTCGAGATGGGGCGCCGCGAGCGCGTAGAGCCGGAGGCGGCCCGAGAGGGCCGGATCGGTCACCTCGACGCGGACATGCTGGAGCACGCAGGGGAGGTGGGGGTCGCCGATCACCTGCTTGCGGAGGCGGTAGCGACCGTCGGGCGACACCGACGACACCCGGTAGCCGAGGCCGTGGTCGCTGGACCGCTCGGTGGTCGCCACGAGGTGGCGCTTCTCCTCGTGGAAGAACGACCGACCGTCGGTGAGGAGGAACTCGAGGTCGCGCAGCTGCGGGCGGTCGATCGTCGGAAAGTAGACCTCGGTGACGATCCCGCGCCAGAGCGAGTACCACAGCCGCGAGTCGGCCGAGTAGGCCGTCCCGACCCCGTCCTTGTTGCTGTGCGACCAGCGCGGCGCCATGCCCGGCGCGCCGAACGCCACCCGGTTCCCGCGCGGCTCCAGAAGGCTCCCTCCGCGGATCCGGGGGCCGAACGGAGGACGCGTTTTGAGGTTTGGTACGGGCGGATCCCGCGCGGGCTGGAACGACCAGCTTTTCTCGGCACGCCGGTTGCCGACCCGTGGACCTCGGGCTCTTCGTGCTCCTGATCGCGCTCGCCGCGATCCTGGCGGGGCTCGTGGGGTCGCTCACCGGCCTCGGCGGGGCCCTCATCGTCATTCCGGTCCTCGTGATCGCGTTCGGGGTCGACTTCCCGACCGCGGCCGGCGCGGGCCTGATGACCATCCTCGCCACCTCCTCGACCACCGGCGCCGCGTACCTCCGCGATCGGCTCACCGACCTCCGGATCGGGATGTTCCTCGAGATCGCGACGGTCCCCGGGGCGCTGGTCGGCGCCGCGGCGACGGTCTTCCTGACGCATGCGAACCTCGAGGACGCCCTGCTCATCGCGCTCGGCTGCGTGCTCTTCGCGATCGTCCCGGTGAGCCTCGCCCACCGGACCGAGGAGCTGCCGACCGGGGTCGTGCCGGACGCCCGCTCGGAGCGGCTCGGACTCTGGGGGACCTACCACGACACGGCGCTCGACCAGGACGTCGACTACCAGGCGGCCCGGACGACGCCGGCGCTCGGCGTGATGTTCGGCGCCGGGCTGGTCTCGGGCATGTTCGGCATCGGCGGCGGCGTGTTCAAGGTCGTCGCGCTCGAGCACTTCCTCCGCATGCCGATGAAGGTCGCCACCGCGACCAGCAACTTCATGATCGGCGTGACGGGCGCGGCGGGGGCGGGGATCCTGCTGGCCGCCGGGTTCGTGAACCCGCTCGTCGCGGCGCCGGCCGCGATGGGGACCGCCCTCGGCGCGTTCCTCGGTTCCCAACTCCTGCCCGGCCTCCGGAACCGGACCGTGCGGCTCCTCTTCCTGCCCGTGATCGCCGGGCTCGGGGTCGAGGTCGTCCTGCGGGGGCTCGGGATCGCATGAGCGCTCCGGTGCCGCGGCATCCGCCGCGCCTCTCGCCCGAGGCCCGCCCCCGGATGACGCTCATCCTCCGGATCGGGCTGCTCGCCGCCCTCGCGCTCCTGGTCGTCGCGCTGGTCGCCTACCTGCTCGAGCATCCCGGGGCGACCTCGGCCAGCGCGCTCGCGAGCAACCCGATCCTGCACTACCTGAACCTGCCCGGTCTCGCGGCGGGCCTCGCCGGCGGCCGCCCGGAGGCGTGGATGACGCTCGGGCTGCTCGTCCTCTTGGCGACCCCGCTGGTCCGCGTCCTGACGGGGACCTACTACTTCCACCAGGATGGGGAGCGGACCATGACCGCGATCACGGTCGTCGTTTTCCTGCTGCTCCTCGTCGGGATCCTCGTGATAGGCCCGTTCCTTCCGTAGCGCGCCGTCGGCCGCTCAACCCCCCGCGCGCGCGGCGTCGACGGCGTCCCGGACCGCAGCCAGGCCCACGTCGGCGAGCGCCCGGGCGCGCGCCGCGTCCTTGGCCTGGGCGAACACCCGGAAGAGCGGCTCGGTGCCGGAGGGGCGCAGGAGCACCCAGCCCCCGTCGCGGTAGACCTTGACCCCGTCGATCGTCACGACCTTCTCCGCGCCCGCGGAGAGCGCGGCGGTCAGGCGGGC
>JASHWL010000133.1 GCA_030044105.1 Thermoplasmata archaeon | reverse complement strand
CGGGGCCGCTCCGCCGTCGGCGGCGGCCGGGCCCGGGCGCCCGCGTCACGCGCCTTTCGAGGAGGCTCCTTGCGGGGCATGGAGCGTGACGACGTTCGACCCCCGGAGCAGGACGCGGCCCAGGTGGCGGGTCGTCTCCGAGGTCCGCTCGTCGGCGTCGTCGAGCACGAGGTTGAGGTGCTCGTCGAGCGCGAGGAGGATGCCGGTCAGTTGGCGTGCGTCCTTCAGCACGAGGGTCACCCGCTGCTGGAGCACGCGCTCGAGAAGGTGGGTCGGCGCGTCGGCCATCGCGCGAACCACCGACCGCGGGTCATATCCTTGTCGGCGGCGGGGGCGGCGAAGCTATCCGAGCCGCCCGGCTCGGTCGTCAAATGCCGGACGCCCCGCGCCTCTCGAAAGGGCTCGACGACGTGGTGGTCGGTCGCTCGACCGTCACCTGGGTCGGCGGCGAGACCGGCGACCTCGTCTACCGGGGGTTCGACGTGCGCGACCTCGTGCCCGGCGTGCCGTACGAATCGATCGTGCACCTCCTGCTCTACGGCGAGCCTCCCTCCGCGGACCCGTCGCGGGAGGTCGGCCGCGAGCTCGCGGCCCGGCGCGACGCCCCGGCCCCGGTGGAGCGCGTGGTCGACGCGCTCCCGGCGGGCCTCCCTCCCCTGGAGGCGCTGCGGACGATCCTCTCCGCGCTGGGCGACGGCCGCTTCGGGTACCCCCCGACGCTCGAGGAGGGCTTCGGCCTCATCGCGCGGACGCCGACGCTGCTGGCCCGGTACGTCCGTCGTTCGCGCGGGGCCGCCCCGATCCCGCCCCGGCCCGACCTCGGCCACGCCGCGAACTACCTCTGGATGCTCCAGGGCGACGCCCCGGATCCCCGCAAGGTCGCGGCGCTCGAGGGCTACCTCGACCTGCTCGCGGACCACGGGATGAACGCCTCGACGTTCGCGCTGCGGATCGTGATCTCGACGCAGTCGGACCTCGCCAGCGCCGCGACCGCGGCCCTCGCCGCGCTGAAGGGGCCGGTCCACGGGGGCGCGCCGAGCCGCGTCTCCGACATGCTCGACGCGATCGGCTCGCCGGACCGGGCCGCGGGATGGATCGCGGATCGGCTCGCCCGCAAGGAGGTCCTCTACGGCTTCGGCCACCGGGCCTACAAGACCGAGGACCCGCGCGCGGTCGTGCTGCACCGGATCGCCCGCGGCGTCGCGGACCCGCACCGGCTGCGCCTCGCCGAGGAGGTCGAGCGCGTCGCGCTCGAGGCGCTGCACCGCGCGAAGCCGGGCGCGCGGCTCTTCACGAACGTCGAGTACTACAGCGCGGTCGTGCTCGAGGCCGTCGGGCTGCCGCGCGAGATGTTCACCCCGACGTTCGCGGTGGCGCGCACGGCCGGGTGGACCGCCCACGCGCTCGAGCAGGCGAGCGACAACCGGCTGATCCGGCCCGACGTCGAGTACGTCGGGCCGCCGAAGGGCCGGGTGTGGCCCCGACCCCTCGCCGGTCGCTGAAGGGGCGGGCGCTGCCGCCTACGAGGCGGTCTTCGGGTTCCCGTCGTCGACGACCTTGAAGTCGGCGTCGACCGGACCCGCCTCGGGACCCGCGGCGGGCTCCTCGGCGCCGGCGCCCGACGGCGGGGCCTCGGCCCCGCCCGGGGGCGGCGCCGACTGGTAGAGCTTCTGGCTCGCCGCGTGGAGCGTCCGCGTGAGCTCCTCGGTCTTCGCGTGCACCTCCGGCACGGTCGCGTCCTTCCGCTCGAGGGTCGCGCGGAGGTCCTGGACCTTGCTGCGGATCGCGTCCGCGTCCTCGGTCGCGAGCTTGTCCTTCTGCTCGGCGAGCAGCCGGTCGGCCTCGTAGGCGAGCGACTCGGCCTGGTTCTTCGCCGTGACGAGCTCGGCGCGCTGGCGGTCCTGGTCGGCGAACTGCTCGGCCTGCTTGACCATCTTGTCGACCTCGTCCTTGCCGAGCTTGTTCGACGCGGTGATCGTGATCCCCTGCTTGCGACCGGACGCGAGGTCCTTCGCCGAGACGTTGAGGATCCCGTTGGCGTCGATGTCGAAGCTCACCTCGACCTGCGGGATCCCGCGCGGCGCCGGCGGGATGCCCGTCAGCAGGAAGCTCCCGAGCTGGACGTTGTCGGACGCCATCGGCCGCTCGCCCTGGGAGACCTTGATCTCGACGGTCGACTGGTTGTCGGCCGCGGTCGTGAACTTCTCGCTCTTCCGGGTCGGGATCGTCGTGTTCCGCTCGATCAGCTTCGTGAACACGCCGCCCATCGTCTCGACGCCGAGGGAGAGCGGCGTCACGTCCAGCAGCAGGACGTCCTTGACCTCGCCGGCGAGCACGCCGGCCTGGATCGCGGCGCCCATGGCGACGCACTCCATCGGGTCGACGCCGCGCTCGATGGGGCGGCCGACCAGCGTCTCGAGCATCTTCTGCACCATCGGCATCCGCGTCGGGCCGCCGACCAGCACGATGCGGTTGATGTCGTCCTTCGTGAGCTTCGCGTCCCGGATCGCCTGCTCGACCGGCCCGCGGCAGCGGTCGACCGTCGGGCGCACGAGCTCCTCGAGCTTCGCGCGCGTGAGCGTCAGCGTGAGGTGCTTCGGCCCCTCGTTCGTCGCGGTCAGGAACGGCAGGTTGATCTGCGTCTCGAGGGTCGACGAGAGCTCGATCTTCGCCTTCTCGGCGGCATCGCGCACGCGCTGGGCCGCCATCTTGTCCTTGCGGATGTCCACGCCCGAGTCCTTCTGGAACTCCGACGCGACCCACTCGACGAGCGCGTTGTCCATGTCGGTGCCGCCCAGCTGCGTGTCGCCGCTGGTGGACAGCACCTCGAACACCCCGTCGCCGAACTCCATGATCGAGACATCGAGCGTGCCGCCGCCCAAGTCGAAGACGAGGATCTTCTGGTTCTTGCCGGCCTTGTCGAGCCCGTAGGCCAGCGAGGCGGCGGTCGGCTCGTTGATGATCCGGACGACCTCGAGTCCGGCGATCGCGCCGGCGTCCTTGGTGGCCTGGCGCTGGTTGTCGTTGAAGTAGGCCGGGACCGTGATGACCGCCTTGTCGATCTTCTCGCCCAGGAACGACTCCGCGTCGCGCTTGATCTTCTGGAGGAGGAA
>JASHWL010000016.1 GCA_030044105.1 Thermoplasmata archaeon | reverse complement strand
CCCGAGCTCCCGGCGTTCGTCCCGGCGAGCCAGCTCGCGGCGGCCACCGGCGAGGGGTTCCGTACCGGGCCCGACGCCCCCGGCGTCTACCTGTTCCGCTCGCCGCGCGGCGAGGTCATCTACGTCGGGAAGGCCCGCAGCCTCCGACGCCGGGTGCTCGACCACCTCCGCGCCAAGATCGAGAAGGACGGCACGATCGTCGCCCAGAGCGCGAGCGTCGAGTTCGTCCCGACTGCGACCGAGCGCGAGGCGCTGCTCCTCGAGGCGAGCCTGATCAAGCAGTACCAGCCGCCCTCGAACGTGCTCTTGAAGGACGACAAGAGCTACCCCTACATCGCCGTCACCGCGGGCGAGCCGTTCCCGAGGATCCTGCTGGTCCGACGGCCCCGCCGCGGCCCGGGGACGCTCCTGTTCGGGCCCTACACCAGCGCCCGGGAGGCCCGCGGCGTCGAGCGGCTCCTCGCGGACCTGTTCCGCCTCCGCCGGTGCGTCCGGCTCCCGAAGGAGGCCTGCCTCTACTACCACCTCGGGGTCTGCTCGGCGCCGTGCATCGGCGCGATCTCGCCGGAGGACTACCGGGCCGACGTCGACCGCGCGACCCGGATCCTCCGCGGCCAGGCCGGCCTCGTGCGCTCCGAGGTCGAGGCCGAGATGCGGAAGGCCGCGCAACGCGAGGAGTTCGAGCGCGCCGCGAGCCTGCGCGACGCGCTCGCCGGACTCGGAGCGCTCGCGGAGCGGCAGTCGGTGCTCGGCCGCGGGACGGGCCGCTCGGACGTGATCGCGGTCGCGTTCCCGAACGATCCCGCCACGCTCCGCGTCGCGGTCGGCCTCCTGCGCGTCGAGGACGGGGAGGTCCGGCGGACCGAGCCGCATCTGGTCACGATCCCGCCGGACGACCTCCCCGAGCCCGGCGAGGTCCTCCGCCAGTTCCTCTCGCAGTACTACGGCGCGCTCGTCGAGCTGCCCGAGCGGATCTACATCGCCGGTGCGCGCCCCGCGGGGCTCGACGCGACCCTCGACGAGATGTTCGGCACCCGGGGCATCGAGGTGCATTTCCGCCCGACCGGCCGGTACGCGGCGCTCGCCGGTCTCGCCGAGCGCCTGGCGCGTGCGACCGTGGACCAGGTGGTGGCCCGCCCGGCGCCCCGCGAGGTGCTGGTCGCGCTGCAGAACCTGCTCCGCCTGCCGACGCTCCCGAACCGGATCGAGGGGGTCGACATCTCGATCTTCCAGGGGGCCGAGGCCGTCGGCTCGGTCGTCGTCTTCGAGAAGGGCGTGCCGAAGCGTTCGGAGTACCGCCGCTTCCGCATCCGCTCCGTCCCCGGGACCAACGACTTCGCGATGGTCGCGGAGGTCGTGGGCCGCCGCTACCGCCGCCGGCTGGAGGAGGCGGAGATCCTGCCCGACCTGCTCCTGATCGACGGGGGCGCCGGCCAGCTCGGCTCGGCCCTCTCCGCGCTCTCCGCCCTCGGGCTCGCCGACCGGATCCCGACCATCGGGCTCGCGAAGCGGGAGGAGGAGGTCTACGTGCCGGACCGGGCCGAGCCTCTGCGCCCGAACCCGAACGCGGCGCCGATGCTGCTCCTTCGGGCCGTGCGGGACGAGGCCCACCGCTTCGCGGTCACCTACCACCGCACCCGGCGGCGCATGCGGCTCAGGGAGGAGTTCGCAGCGGCGCCGGGGCCGGCTCGGCCGCCGGCGGCGTGAGGGCGTTGCCGGGCACATCGCGCCGGCCGGACGCCGCCCGACCCGAGATCCCGAGCGCGACCACACCGGCGAGGATCGTCAGCACCGCCATCACCAGGAAGACGACCCGGTAGCCGGCCACGGCCGCCGAGAGCGCGTCCCCCGGCGTGGGAATGGGCGGCAGCCCCTGGGTCGATCGCCAGGTGATGTAGACGGTGAACAGCGAGAGGCCCACCGCGCCGCCGAGGCTCTGGAGGAACCGCGTGATGCCGATGCCCGCGCCGACCTCCTGCCGCGGCACCTCGTTCTGGATCGCGATCGTGGCCCCGGCGAGTCCGACCCCGGCGCCGAAGCCGAACGGGATCAGCGGGAGGACCAGGCCGCCCACGGGCAGGAACCCGCCGGCGAGGGTCCAGAGCGGGGTCGTCGGCGTGACCCCATAGAGGAAGAGCGCGCAGACGCCCGCGAGCAGCAGCGACGGCACCATCACGATCCGGTACGGCAGCCGCGCGAGGAGCCCGCCCGAGGCGACCGCGCCGAGGATGAGCGGGATCGCGAAGAAGTAGACCACATCGCGCACGAGGTTCGCCTCGTTCGGGTTGCCGGGCAGCAGGACGACGCCGACGAACACCGAGAGCAGCGTGATCAGGGCCGTGAGGACGATCCCCGTCACGAGGCTGATCGTGCCGGTGGCCGCGACGACGCGACGCCCGAGCAGCCGGAGGGGCACGAGCGGCTCGCGCTCCCGGAGCTCGACCACCACGAACAGCGCGAAGAGGACCGCCGCGGCCGCGAGGAGCGCGATCGACGCGGGCGTGGTCCACGTCCACGACGCGTCGGAGATCTCGACGAGCGGGTACATGAGCGCCGAGACCCATCCGGCGAGCAGCACGCCGCCCGCGACGTCGAAGCGTCCGCGCTCGGTCGGCCGGAGCGGCCCGAGCGTGAGCAGCAGGACGATGGCCGCGGCGACCCCGATCGGAAGGTTGACGTAGAAGACCCACCGCCAGGTGGTCACGTCGACGATGTAGCTCCCGAGCAGCGGGCCCACGACGATCGAGATGCCGCCGGCCGCGGAGAGGACGCCGGTGAGCCGGGCCCGGTTCTCCGGTGAGAACAGGAGCGCCACCATCGCGATCCCGACCGGGAGGAACGCGCCGGAACCGAAGCCCTGGATCCCCCGGAACAGGATCAGCTCGCCGAGGGTCTGGCTCGTGCCGGCGAGCGCCGAGCCCCCGATGAAGATCGCGAGCGCGATCAGGAAGATCGTCCGCCGGCTGTAGAGGTCCGAGAGCTTCGAGAACAGCGGGATCGCGACGGTCGACGCGATGAGGTAGGCGCT
>JASHWL010000132.1 GCA_030044105.1 Thermoplasmata archaeon | reverse complement strand
AACGCGGGCAGGATCTCGACCGGCCGCCGGAGCCGGAACGCGCGGGCCACGGCCGTCGCGACCCCGTCCGCGCCGATCACCAGGCGGGCCGAGATCTCGAGCCGCTCGCGGTCCGGGCCGGTCGCCGCGATCACGGTGCGCCCGTCGGCGCGTCCCACGATGCGATCGAACCGCGTCGCGGTGCGGATCTCGGCGCCGGCGCGCGCGGCCCGGTCGGCCAGCGCGATGTCGAGGCCGGCGCGATCGATGACGAAGGCCCGTGGTTCGGGGGCGCGGAACGCGACCGAACCCAGGCTCGGGCCGAAGACAGTGGCGCCACGCACGGACGTGCGCACGAACCCGGTCGATCCCGCCAGGTCGAGGACCCGGCGGGAGACCAGCCCGGCGCACTGCACCGGGAGCCCGACGCGGGCGTGCTCCTCGAGGACGAGGACGGAGTGCCCCCGCTCCGCGAGCCGGGCGGCCGCCGTGGAGCCGGCCGGCCCCGCGCCGACCACCAGCACGTCGACGGACTGCACAGGATGCACCAGACGGGCCGTGTATAAACGGGGTCGGCGGGGTCAGCTGCCGCGCCAGGGCGTGGGCACGAGGTCCGTGCGCTGGCGCGGCTGGATCGCCGACGCCTCGATGGGGACGGCGAGACCGGCGTCGAAGGCGAGCCGGCCGGTCCACGCGATCATCGCCCCGTTGTCGACGCACATCGCGCGGGGCGGAGCGAACATCGTGCCCCCGCGCTCTTCGGCCATCGTGCGGACCATGCCGCGCAGCCGCTCGTTGCACGCGACGCCACCGCCCAGGACCACGGCGTCCCGGCGGCGGTGCGCGAGCGCGCGCTCGGTGATCTCCGTCAGCATCGCGTACGCGGTGACCTCGACGGAGTACGCCAGATCGGGGCGCGCCACGCCCCGACCGTGGAGCGCCAGCGCGGCGGTCAGCATGCCCGAGAACGCGACGTCCATCCCGTGCACGGAGTACGGGAGGTCGAACAGCTCCGAACCGGTTTGGGCCTCGCGCTCCAGCGCCGGGCCGCCCGGGAAGGTACCGCCCAGCTCGATCCACAGCTTGTCGAGGAAGTTCCCGATCCCGATGTCCAGCGTCTCCCCGAGCACCCGGTAGCGACCTCGGGCGTAGGCGATCACCTGCGTGTTGCCTCCGCTCGCGTAGAGCAGGAGCGGGTCGTCGAGTCCGCTCAGCACCCGTGCGATCTCGACGTGCGCGACGCAGTGGTTGACCGGGACCAGCGGCTTGTTCCAGAGCAGCGCGAGGGTCCGGGCCACGGTGGCGCCCGCACGAAGGCACGGTCCCAGACCGGGGCCCTGCGAGAAGGCGACCGCCTCGAGCTCCTCCGGCCGGACTCCCGCCTGGTCGAGCGCCTGGGTCACGAGTCCCGGGAACAGCTCGACGTGGTGGTTCGCGGCTTCGCGCGGATGGATGCCGCCCGACGGGGGCCGGTACATATCGGACGCGAGCCCCAGGACCTTCGCACCGTCCGCCACGATGCCGACGGACGCGGTGTGCGCCGTGGACTCGATGCCCAGGATCGGCATGGTTCCTCTCGTCCGTCCCCGGGTCCCCGGGGACCCGTCAGTCCTCGGACGACTCGATCCGGAACCCGACGCGCTTGCCCCGCAGCGCTTCCTGGATGCGGTCGGCGAAGCCGAGGGTCTCGGCGATCGTCACCGGGCGACCCCAGTCGTAGCGGAAGTCGTAGCCCTCCGTCTCCGGCCGGAAGCCCAGGTCCTCGAGGATCTCCGCGACTTCGGCGTACGGGGCCCCCTCGCTGTCGAGCTGGAGCAGCAGGAAGGTCGAGGTCATGGTGGTCGGGTCCCCGGGACGCGGCACCACCCGCGCGCCCGCTATAACCCTACTCTGGGGGGGCGAGTTCCTCCCCGCCTTCGGGAGCGCGCGCGTGGGCGACCACGCGCGCCGCCACGCCCCGCGCCATGCGGCGCATCTCGTGCGGTGCGAGGATGAGACGCCCCACGCCGAGCAGCTCGTCGGAGCGGTCCACGAGCAGCGCGCTCGAACCGGGCCGGAGCGAGGGATCGGCCGCGGCGACGAAGCGGGCGAACAGGCTCCGACCCTGGGCGACGAACTCGCGCGCGTCGTCCTGGACCACCACGCGCCCGCGCTCCTCGGGCAGCGCGGCACGGACCTCGCCCGCACCCCGGAACGTGGGCCGCGCGATCCCATCGGTGCCGACGTGGAAGAGCGTCGTGCCCTCCCGCCGGATCCGGCGGAGGCGGCCGGAGGCGCGGGAACGCTCTCCGACGAGGTCCCGGGCGAGCTCCCCGGCGACGTCGGGCCCGTACTCCCAGGTCAGGAGCGCGAGGATCTGGCGTCGGGTCCACGGCTCGGTCCAATCGCGGTCCAGGTCGGCGTCGAGCCCCGGGCGGCCCCGGAGTTCCTCGGTGACCGAGGACGGGGGTCGGTGATGCGCCGGGCGTGAGAACTCTTCGACGCCGAGGAAGGGCCCGATCGGGTAGAGATCGGTCAGCTCGAGCGGGACCGGACCG
>JASHWL010000131.1 GCA_030044105.1 Thermoplasmata archaeon | reverse complement strand
CGGCGGAACCCCTCGGTCTCCTCGTCCGACCCCTCGGAGAGCTCTTCGACCGCGGCGCGCGCGCGGGCGCGGTCCTCGGCGCTCAGGCCGGCCCGCACCGTCGGTCGGAGCGCATCGGCGACCTGTTCGCTCGCCTTGCGGGTGTTGACGAAGACGAGCGCCTGGCCCCCCTCGCGGAGGATCGAGCCGACCAGGCGCGGGAGCGCCTCGGTCGCCCCCTCGATGTCGCGCGTCGAGAGGTCGCTGAACGTGATCCGCCCGTCGTAGTAGACGCCGGTCTTGAGCGGCACGGGGCGGTACTCGCTCGCGATGTGGCGGGCCCGGAGCCACGCCGCGACCTCCTCCGAGTTCCCGACGGTGGCCGAGAGCGCGACCACCTGGAGATCCGGGTACGAGCGGCGCAGCCGCGTCAGGCTGACCTCGAGCGTGGGCCCGCGCTCGGGATCGCGCATCAGGTGCACCTCGTCCGCGACCACGACGCCGAGCCGGTCCAGCCAGGGGCTCCCGCGCCGCAGGAGGCCGTCGGCCTTCTCGCTCGTCGCGACCAGGACGTCCAGCGACTCGAGCTGCTCGGCGGAGAGATCGAAGTCCCCCATCGAGAGCCCGACCTTGAGGCCGAGCGGCTCGAACCGCCGGAGCTCGTCCGCCTTCTCCTGGGCGAGCGCCCGGAGCGGCACGAGGTAGAGACCGGTCCGACCGGCGCGGGCCGCCCGCACGAGCGCGAGGTAGGCGACCAGCGACTTGCCCGAGGCCGTCGGACACGCGAGGAGGAGGCTCTCGCCGCCGAGCACGGGCCCCACCGCGGCGGCCTGCGGAGGGTAGAGCGCGTGGATGCCGTCGGCCTCGAGGATCGCCCGGAGCTCGGGATCGAGCGGGGTCTCCTCGAGGGGTACGGGGCCGGGCGGGATCACCGGGGCCGGAGGGGGACCCGCCCGTGCGCGGGCACGGGGCGGCACGGGCCACGGAGCTCGGCGCGCTAGTTATCGGTTCGCCCGTCGGAGCCCGCCGCGAGGCTCCGGCCGAGGATGAGCTCCTGGATCTCGGTCGTCCCTTCGACGATCGGGAACACCCGCGCGTCCCGGTACAGCCGCGACGCCGCGGCCTCGGCACGCGCCGCGGCCGGACCCCCCACGTCGATCCCGGCCGACGCGATCGAGACCGCAGCCCGCGACGCGACGAGCTTCGCGACCGACGCCTCCCGCACGTACGGCTCGCCCCGGTCCTTCCGGGCCGCGGCGACTTCGATGAGCGATCGGGCCGACGCGAGCTCGGCGTACGCCCGCGCGAGGCGGATCCGCTTCCACTCGGCGTCGTCCCGGCGGACGGCATCCCGCAGCGTGTCGAACGCAGCCTGGGCGACGCCGAGCGCGCAGCTCGCGATGCCGACCCGTCCGCCGGTGAGGGCCTCCAGCGCGATCCGGAGCCCGCTCCCCTCCGACCCCAGCAGGGCGTCCGGCGGCAGCCGGACGTCGTCGAGGACCAGCTCCGTCGTCTCGCTGCCCCGGAGGCCGAGCTTGTCGAGCCGCTGGGCCACCGAGAATCCGCCGGTGCCCGGCGGGACGATGAACGCGGAGATGCCCCGGTGGCCGAGAGTTGGGTCGTGCGTGGCGAACACGAGCACCGTGCCCGCGCTCACCGCGTTCGACGTGAACATCTTCGTCCCGCGGAGGGTGAAGCCCTCCGGTCGCCGCTGGTAGCGGGTCGTGAGCGCGGCCGAGTCCGAACCCGCGCCGGGTTCCGTGAGGGCGAACGCCCCGATGCGCTCGCCGCGCGCCAGGGGCCGGAGGAATCGCTCCTTCTGCGCGTCGGTCCCATGGTCGAGGATCGGCCGGGCGCAGACCGCCAGGTGGACCGCGAGCGTGACCGCGACCGCGGCGCTGGCGCGCGCCAGCTCCTCGAGCACCGCCGCCGTCGCCCGGGTGTCCCCGCCGGCCCCGTCCCACTCCGGTGGGAGGCCGAGGCCCGCGAAGCGCTCGTCCGCGAGCGCCCGCAGCACGCGGTCCGGGATGCGGTCGTCGCGATCGATCGCGGCGGCGATCGGGACGACCTCGCGCTCCGCGAACGCGCGGGCCCGGTCCCGCCACCCGCCCGGGTCCGTCGCCGCGGCCGCCATCGCGGCAGGATGACGGCGCCGAACCCTTAAGCCGTGGGGCCCGGTCGCCGACCGCGACGGGGGGTCGAGGGCGCTGGCGGCAGAACCGACGCCGAAGGACCGGTTCACCTCGCTCGACACCCTGGCGGTCGCCCGCGAGATCCGGGCGCTCGGCCGCGCCCGGGTCGACAAGGCGTTCGATCTCCCCGGCGGTGGATGGTCGCTCTCGCTCCGGGCGCCGGGCGAAGGCCGACGGGAGCTGCTGCTGGTGCCGGGCCGCTACGCGGCCTTGCTGGACCGGGGACCCGAGCATCCCGAGGAGCTCTCCCCGTTCGCGCGGGAGCTCCGACGGCTGCTCACGGGTGCGGCCCTGCGTTCGGTCGGCGAACCGGCCGGCGAACGGTACCTCGAGGTCCACCTGGCCCGCGCCGACGACCCCGAGCCCGTGATCGTCGCGCTCGAGATGTTCGGCAAGGGCAACCTCCTGGTGGCCCACGGCGGGACGCTGGCCGCGGTGGCCGAGACCCGCCGCTGGGCGCATCGGCAGGTCCGGGTCGGCGCCCCGTACTCGCGGCCGCCGGTACGGCTCGACCCGTGGGCGATCGGCCGGGCCGAGCTGGAGGCGGAGCTCGCCCGCAGCCGCACCGACCTCGCCAGCACGCTCGCGGCCCGCCTCTCATTCGGCGGGCCGGTCGCCGAGGAGCTGATCGCGCGGGTCCACCTCGACGGAGCCGAGCCGGCTGCCGCGCGGGCCCCCCTCGCGGCCGAGCGCCTCCACGGGGCCGTCGGAGAGTTGCTGCGCGAGGTCGGCGACCGGCCGCGCGGCTTCCTCTACCGGCGCGGGGAGGTCGCGGTCGACGCGACGCCGTACGTCTCCGCCCGGTGGGAGGGACTCGAGGGCGTCGCGCGGGAGGACCGGCCGTCGTTCTCCGAGTCCGCGGTCGAGTTCTTCCGGACCCTCGTCGTCGTCCCACCCTCGCCCGAGGAAGCGGAGGCGGCCCGGCGGGTGCGCGAGCTCGAGCGCTTGCGCGAGCAGCAGTCCGCCGCCGTCGCCGAGCTGGCCGAGTCCTCGCAGGCCCTGCGCGAGACCGCGGAGACGATCCTCGCGCACTACGCGGAGGCCGAGGCGGCGCTCGAGCTCCGGCGTGCCGGGGGCGGAGAGTCGGCCCCCTTCGAGGCGGACCTCGCCGGCCGGCGCGTCCCGCTCCGGGTCGACCGGTCGCCGCGCGAGTCCGCCCGCGAGCTGTTCGAGGAAGCGAAGCGGCAGCAGGCCAAGCTCGCCGGAGCCCGCGTGGCGCTCGCGGAGACCGAGGCCCGGCAAGCGGCCGGCGGACTCCGCCGGGCTCGAGCCGAGGCGCCCGCGGCCCGACGGTCGAAGCCGCACTGGTTCGAACGGTTCCGCTGGTTCCTCTCCAGCGAGGGGACGGTCGTCATCGGCGGGCGCGACGCCACGTCGAACGACCTCATGGTCCGACGCAACCTGAAAGAGGGGGACCGGTACGTCCACGCCGACCTGCACGGGGCGGCGAGCGTGATCGTGAAGCATCCGCCGCCGGGCGCCCCGGTGATCTCCGAGCTCACGCTGCGCGAGGCGGGGCAATGGGCCGTGGTCTACTCGCGCGCCTGGCGCGCGGGGCTCGCGTCCGCCTCGGCGTTCTGGGTCGAGCCGGAGCAGGTCTCCAAGGCGGGCGCCAGCGGCGAGTTCGTGGGCCGGGGCGCGTGGGCCATCCATGGCACCAAGCACTTCCTCAAGGACCTCCCGCTGGAGATCGGGCTGGGCACGGTCGACTACGAGGGGGAGGCGCTCTGGTCCGCCGCTCCGCCGGCGGCCCTGCGTGCGCGCGGCCGCCTCCGGGCGATCCTCGTGCCCGGTGAGGAACGCGAGCGCGCCGGGGTCGAGTCCTCGCTCGCCGCCGAGCTCGGCCTCTCGCGCGACCGCCTCCAGTCGCTCCTGCCCGCCGGGGGTCTCGCGATCCAGCGGACGTAGGCCCGGTCGACCTCATCGGCGCGGAACCGGTCCCCGGGCCGGCGCCACGTGCGATTCCGCGCGCGGAGGCCCACGATCTCCCCGGACCCGTCGTCGACGACGATCTCGGCGCCGACCTCGAGGGCCGTGCCGTGCGGGAGGCGCACGCTCGTCGGCACCGTGCGCGCGCCCTCCACGATCGAGATCCGGACGACCGCGCCCTCGTCGCGGACCGCCCAGATCGTACGGATCTCCGCCGCCTCGGCTTCGGGCACGTCCGTCCCGTCGGGGCGCTCCAATCGGCGGACGCGGAGGGGCGGATCCGGACCGGGAAGTGTGGCGCCCACCTGGAGGTGGGCCGCGCGGCGCAGCCGGAGCGTCGTCCGCTCGCTGCTCGCCCCGTGCGACACGATGACGGCCCGTTCGACCTCGTCGGGCGGCCCGGACTCGAACGCGTGCGTGTAGCGGCACTCCTGGCATCGGGCCACGCCGCGGACCTCGCCGGCGGTGGGGTCGGTCCGCCGGTCGAGCCGAAGGATACGGTGCGGGGTCGTGCGGCCGCAGTTCTCGCAGAGCAACGACGCGGAACCGAGGGTGGGCGCGGCGGGCCTCCGATCGGTCGTCACGATCGCCTCGGCCAGTCCGGACTCGTCACCGACCGCGCGACGTCCTCGGCGGTCTCGCCCTCGCCGTCGTTCAGGAACCGATCGCTCCGTCCCGAGGCGGCATAGGACAGGTACCCGACCGCGGCCAGTGCCAGGCCCGCGGCGTACCGAGCCCCCGTGCGTCGGGTCATCCGCAGGTACTGGGAAAACTCCCGGTAGGAGTAGCCCAGGACCGCGAACTTTTTCGCGGCCCGAATCGTCGTGCGGCCGCGGTGCCACGGCGGGTACAGCGAGCCGTGCACCCGGTCGCGCGCCTTGAGGTCGTCCGCGATCCGCGGGACGGCGAACCGATCGAACGGGGCCCCGGCCCGGTAGGCCCGCAGCACGAGCCCGAGCTCCTCGGCGACCTGCACGTTGGGGTACCCGTGGAGCCGATCCAGCGTGGCCCGCGGCCACGCGAAGAACCGCGTCGAGTACGGATTCGCGTCCTCGAGGCCCACGGCGTTCAGGACCCGCTCCCCGCGCAGCGCGCGGAGTCGGGAGGCCGCATCGCGGAGCACCCCGGTCCGGTACTCGTTGTCGGCGTCGAGCTGCGTCAGCACGACCGGCGCGGTGGTGAGCGCGATCGCGCGGTTCCGCCCTTGCCCCCGGTTGCAGGGCTCGGAGACGACGTGGACCCGCGGGTCGCCGCCGCACGTGCGGGCGATCTCGTCGCGGGTCCGGTCCGTGGAGACCGCATCGACGATGGCGAGCTCTCCACCCGCGTCGAGCTCGGGCAGGATCGAGGCCAGCGAGCGGCCGATCGTCGCCTCGTTGTTCCGGACCGTCATCGTGAGCGCGAACCAGGGCGCGGCGGGAGGGCCCGCGCTCATCGGGCCGCGCCGTCGGCGGCGATCGCCAGCTCCACCGGGATCTCGTCGCGCACTCGGTGGCGGCACGCGATCCCCAGCGCCGCTTCCGTCGCGGCGCGGCTGACCGCGAAGAACGGATCGATGAGCTCGATGCCCCCGCGGGGGTTCGGGACGTGCTCGAGGCGGAGCGGCGGACGGTCCGGCCGCTCCGTGCGCCAGACCTCCGCCACCATCCGGGCGAGCTCCTCCACGGAGTGGCCCTCTCCGCTCGCGACGTTGTAAGTGACCGGGTCGCCCCGGGGATGTTCCGCGAGGCGTTCGGCGACCGTGATCCAGTGCGCGGCCACGTCGTCGAGATGGACGAAGTCCCGGCGCTGCGTGCCCGGCGCGTTGATGCGGAGCTGCCCGTCCCGAACCGCCTGCTCGGCGAACAGGTGCAGCACGTTCCCCTTCGCGATCCGGGTTCCTTCGGCGTCGTACCCGCCGTAGACGTTGCTCATGCGGAGGACCGCGGACCCGAGGCCGGCGCCGAAGGCGGCCGACTGGACGATGCGCTCCCCCTCCGCCTTCTGCCGGGCGTACTCGTGCGTGGGCTGCGCCGGGGTCGACTCCGTCACCGGCAGGACCTCGGGCGTCCCGACCACCGCGAGGCTGCTCGCGAAGACGAGCGGCACGCCGTGCTCGGCGAGCGCGCGGGCCAGGCGCTCCGTGCCCGCGACGTTGACCCGGCGGGATCCCGCCGGGTCGTTCGCACAGGCCATGACGCCGGAGACCGCGGCCAGGTGGATCACGACCGCGCAGCGGGCGAGGGCCTCCACCGCCATGTCCGAGGCGAAATCGAGGTGGGCCACCGGCAGCGACGGGTGCTCCACGCGCATCGGGCCCGAGCGGTCGTCGACCAGGACGAGGTCGTGGCCCCGCGCGGCGAGTCGGGGCGCGAGGGTTCCCCCGATGAACCCGGTGGCGCCGGTGAGGCCGATCCGCGCCATCGGGCGCCGCCGAGCCGGGCGCGGGTAAAACCGTTGTCGGCGCGCGGACCTAATGGAACCGATTGAACCGGAACAGCGCGTACCGG
>JASHWL010000130.1 GCA_030044105.1 Thermoplasmata archaeon | reverse complement strand
GGATCGGCCGGGGTCAGCACCTCGGACTCGTCGATCATATCTACCGCGAGCGCCTCGAGCACCCGGGCCTCGGCCGTGTGCCCGATCCGGCACTTCGCCATCACCGGGATCGAGACCCGCTCCTTGATCTCGCGGATCTTCGTCGGATCGGCCATGCGTGCGACGCCGCCGGCCGCGCGGATGTCGGCCGGGACGCGCTCGAGCGCCATGACCGCGACCGCGCCCGCCTCCTCGGCGATGGCGGCCTGGTCGGCGGTGGTCACGTCCATGATGACGCCGCCCTGCTGCATGCGGGCGAACCCCCGCTTGACGAGCTCGGTGCCGAACCGCAGCTGCTCCATCCCATCGGTCATGGACACGCGAGCTAGCCGCATCGACCGCTTAAGCGGTGCGCCGCGCCCGGGGGTAACCTTATGGCCCGAGGCTCGATGGCCACTCGGGTAAGGGGGAGCTGGTCACCGGCTGAGAGGACGAGGTTCGCCTCGTCGACCCCAGGAACCTGATCGGGGTAATGCCCGCGAAGGGAACGGAATGCGGCATCTAGGGAACCTCTCGGCGGACCCGCGGAGGGTGTGAGCGGGGCATCGGACCCGAGCGCACATCGCTTGCGTCGCCCCGGCCGCGTGGGCCGGGCGGTCCTCGCGATCGCCGTCGTCGTGATCGTGGCGGTCGCCGCGTTCGGGGTCTACGAGTACGAGGCCAACCTCCCGCCCAACGGGGAGCCGACGCTCGTGATCTACACCTACGCGAGCCTGTTCGGAGGCGCGAACTGCGGCGCGCCGGCGTTCTCCACCGTGTTCGGCACGTTCGCCACGGCGCACCACGTGCGGATCGAGGTCGAGTGCCCGGCGGGCACCCTGGTCGGCACGCTCCTCCAGCAGCAGAGCTCGCCCGCCGCGGACCTCGTGATCGGGCTCGACGAGCTCACCGCGCCCGTCGCCGCCGCGGACCACCTGCTGATCCCGTACCGGCCTCCGGCCCTCGTGGACGTCCCGGGGTCGCTCGTCAGCGAGCTGAGCCCGGGCGACGCAGCGGTCCCGTACGAGTACGGGTACCTCGCCATCGACTACAACGCCTCGTTCGCGGCCGCGACCGGGGGCGCGGTGGCGAACGCGACGTTCCCCGACTTCACGAGCAACGCCACCTGGGCGCAGGGCCTGCTCACTGAGAACCCGGAGTTCGACATCACCGGGGAGGAGTTCCTGGTCTGGCAGATCGAGTACTACACCCAGGTCCTCCACCAGAGCTGGACGACGTTCTGGTCCCGGGTGTGGAACGAGGGGCTGCCAACCCCGGCGACCAGCTGGGGCGACGCCTTCGCGGAGTTCTCCGCCACCTCGGGGAACCCGCCGATGGTCGTCAGCTACTCCACCGACCCGGCCTACGCCGCCGCGTACGGAGAGGCCGGGACGTTCAACTCGACGGTCTCCTGGTGGAACGGCACCCCGTACGGCTGGCGCACGATCTACGGGATCGGGATCGTCAACGGGACGCACGAGCTCGGGCTGGACGAGGAGTTCGAGAACTGGTTCCTGAACGGAACGGTCCAGGATGAGATCCCGCTGAACGAGTGGGAGTACCCCGCGAACGACACGACCCCGATCCCCTCCGTCTACGCCGCGGCGATCGACCCGGCGAGCATCGTGCCCCTGAACCCGGACCTGCCGCCGGCCGACGTGCCGTCGGACCTTCCCGGTTGGATCCAGCAATGGCTCGCGCTCGTTCCGTCGTGAGCGTGCGGCGGGCCCTGCCGTCGCTCGCGTTCCTCCTGCCGGTCCTCGGCTTCGTCGTCGCGTTCGCGCTCGTGCCGGTGGGCCTGCTGTTCGCCACCTCGGTCGCCTCGGCGGGCGGGATGGCCGGTGTCCGGGCGATCCTGACGAACCCCGAGAACGTCCGCGCGGTCGCGAACTCGCTCACGCAGGCGGGCTGGTCGGCCGCGCTCGCCGTGGCGATCGGCTACCCCGCCGGGGTGTTCCTCGGTCGGTACGACTGGCCGGGGCGCTCGGCCGTGCGCTCGTTCCTGCTGGTGCCGTTCCTGCTGCCGAGCCTCGTGGTGGTGTTCGGCGTGCTCGACCTGTTCGGCCCCGCGGGGCTCCTCTCGAGCGCCTGGCCGTCGCTCGGGGTCCTCGGCCACGGCGTCCCGGGGATCGTCGTCGCCAACCTGCTGTTCAACGTGCCGATCGTGCTCCTGCTGACCGCCGCCGGCGTGGAGGGCAGCGCGGTCGAGCTCGAGGAGACGGTCGCGACGCTCGGCGGCTCCCCGGCGCGCGCGTACCTCGACGTCTGGGCCCGGCCGAGCTGGGTCGGCGCGATCGCCGGCGGGCTGCTCACCTTCCTGTTCTCCGCGCTCTCGTTCGCCCCGCCGCTGCTCCTGTGCGGCCCCGGCTGCTACACGGTCGAGGCGCAGGTCTGGTTCCTCGACACCTACGGACTGGACCCCACCGCGGCGGGAGTGCTCTCGGTCGCGATGGTCGCCCTCTTCGCCCTTCCGACCCTGGCCTACCTCGGGGTGCTCGGGCGTCTGCGTGGCCTCCCCGGGCGCCGCGCGTCCGCGCCCCGCCGCCCCCGCTGGCGGAGCCCGGTCGTCATCGCGCTGGCCGCCGAGACGGTCGCGGTCCTGGCGGGGGTCGTGGCGCTGCTCGCGTCCGTCCTCGTGCGGACCCTGCAGCCGATCGGGGGCGGCGGGGCGGGCGCCGCGTGGGGTGCCCTGTTCTCGCCGGCGACCGAGGCGCGGCTCGGCATCGGCGTCGGCGGCGCGGTCGCGAACACGCTCTTCTTCGCGACCGTGGCCGCGTCGATCGCCCTCGTCCTCGGCGTGCTCGCCGGCTTCGCCACGGCCCGCCGACCCCGGGCCGCACGCGGCCTCGGGCTCGTGCTGTTCGTCCCCCTGCTGATCTCGCCCGTCGTCCTCGCCTTCGGGCTCGCCGAGTTCTGGCGCCCGCTCCTCGGCGGCGTGTCGACCGTCTGGGCCCTCGTCATCGTCAGCCAGGCCGTGCTCGCGCTGCCGCTCGCGCTCCAGAGCCTCGCGCTGCCGCTCGCGTCGCTGCCCCCCGAAGAGCGCGACGCGGCGCGGACGCTGGGCGCGAGCCCGTGGGGCGCGTTCGTGGACGCGGACCTCCCGCGCGTGCGCGAGGGGCTCGTGACCGCCGCGCTGTTCGCGTTCGCGCTCGGGCTCGGGGAGTTCACCGCGACGTACTTCCTCGTCACTCCCGCGTTCACGACCTTGCCCGTGCTGCTCTACGACCTGTCGAACACCCGGCTGGTCGCGGTGGCCGACGCCGCCGCCGGCCTCCTGCTCCTCCTCAGCCTCGCGGTATTCGGCGGGCTCGCGCTCGGAGGGCGCCGTGTCGAGCTCTAGTCCGCGGCTCCGGGTCGTCGGGGTCTCCGCCTCGTGGGCCGATCGGCCCGTCCTCCGCGGGATCTCCCTCGACGTCGGGGATCGGGAGTACTTCGTGCTGCTCGGGCCGAACGGCAGCGGGAAGACCACGCTGCTCCGCGTGATCGCGGGTCTCGAGCGCCCGACCGCCGGTCGCATCGAGCTCGCCGGGACCGACGTGACCCGGGTCCCGGCGCACCGACGCGGGATCGGGATGATGTTCCAGGACCCCGCGCTGTTCCCCCACCGCACGGTCTACGAGAACGTGGCCTACGCCCCGCTCCTCCAGCGCCGACCCCGGGCGGAGCTCGAGGACGAGGTCGGCCGCCTGCTCGCGCTCCTCCACCTCGAGGGGTTCGAGGATCGGGCGGCGGACGCGCTCTCGGGCGGCGAGCGCCAGCGCGTCGCGCTCGCGAGGACGCTCGCCGCCCGGCCCCGCCTCGTGCTCCTGGACGAGCCGTTCGCGTCGATCGACGTCGAGCTGCGGGCCTCGCTCCGCGCGGAGTTCCGGGGCGTGCTCCGGGCGACCGGCACCGCCGCCATCCACGTGACCCACGATCGGGAGGAGGGGCTGTTCCTGGGCGACCGGGTCGGACTCCTCTTCGAGGGGACGCTCGGCGAGGTGGGTCCGCCCGAGCGCGTGTACGCGCAGCCCGAGACCGAGCGCAGCGCCCGCTTCCTCGGGTACAACGTCGTCCCGGGACGCTCGGGCCCCGAGGCCGTGCACCCCGCGGACCTGACGATAGCGTCCGATCCGCCGGGCCTTCCGGTCGTCGTGACGGCCCGCGGCTGGGTGGGCCGGGAGCGGTCCACCATCGTCCAGAGCCCCGACGGAACGCTGCTCGAGTCGCGCTCGGCCGAGGGGGACGCGCCCCCGATCGGGCGGACCGCCTTCGGGCGGTGGACGCGGTCGCGCCACGTCTCCTCCTCGGACCGGGACCTCGAAGATGGGGTCGCGTCTCGGACCGGCTCGGATTTCGAACGTGGGAACCTCTAAGGGGGCCTACGACCTCCGCGGGCCGCACGGTGTCCGAGCTATCCGGGAGGGCCGCGGACTGCCAGGCCGGGCGATCGGCGAGGCGGACGGGGGTCCGTCGTCGCGATCGGCCGCCCCGTTCGGGGTCCTCCCGCCCACGGCGGGAGGGATAGTCACCGATGGGGAACGGACGAGCAGCTCCCCTGGCTCGGACCGGTCCCGGCGGTGCGGGCGAGTCCGTAGCGCCCGGAGCGGAGGTCCCGGGAGATCCGCCGGTGCCGGTCGGGCCGGTCGAGACCGCCGTCTTCCGGATGCGTTCTGCGGAGCCGGTCCTCCCGATCAGCGGCGGGATCGCGCTCTGCTCGAACGAGCGCAAGGAGCGCATCCTCGAGGCGCTCGGGGACCGGTGGGCGCGGGAGATCGTCCTGCGGCTGAGCGACGGCCCGCGGTCCGCCCAGGAGATCCAGCTGTCGAACCGGATGCCCCAGAGCACCCTCTACCGCAAGCTCCACGAGCTGGCCGAGATCGGCCTGGTCGGCGTCCAGCGCAGCGTGATCAGCTCGGACGGCAAGCGCGTCGAGCTCTACCGGAGCCTGCTCGAGGAGCTCACCGTGGAGGTCCACGGCACGCAGCTGCGGATCGACGTGCGCTTCCGCGACCTCTCCTCCGAACGACTGAAGGAGATGTGGCGGAGCGTGCACGACGAGGCGGCCGGCCCGCGGTGAGCCGGGCCACCGGTCGGACGCGCGAGGGCGGGAGGCCTCGGGTTCGGCCCTCGAGCCGCGCCGCGCCGGGCCGGTCGCGGGGGCGCGGAGCCAAAGAGCCCAAGAAGGGTGACTGGCTCGGGCGACCGTGAGCCCCTCGATCCCCGCCACGGCCGAGTCGACCCCCCTCGGGAGCACCCGCGCGCTGATCTACCACCCCGAACGTCTCCCCGGGGTCGACCCGGCCCGCTACGCGCGGCGGCCGCGGACGGTGCGCGTGCTCCTGGAGAACGTGCTCCGCCACCACGACCCGTCGCGCGGCGACCTCGCCACCGTCGTCGCGATCGCCAACGGGGCTCCGACCAATCCCGATGCGGAGATCGCCTACTACCCCGAGCGCATCCTGTTGCAGGATTTCACCGGCGTGCCGGTCCTCGTCGACCTGAGCGTCCTCCGGGACGCCGTGGTGGCCCGCGGGCTCCCGGCCACGCGCGTCAATCCGATCGTCCCGGTCGACCTGATCGTCGACCACTCCGTCCAAGTCGACAGCTTCGGTTCCGCGGGGTCGCTGCGGATCAACCTGGACCGGGAGTACGAGCGCAACGGGGAGCGCTACCGCTTCCTGCGCTGGGCGAAGGGCGCGTACCGGAACGAACGGATCGTCCCGCCGGGGAACGGCATCTGCCACCAGGTCAACCTCGAGCACCTCGCCTCGGTGGTCACGGTCCGCGGGACGGACGGGGCGGCGGTCGCGTTTCCCGACACGGTGATCGGGACCGACTCGCACACCCCGATGGTCAACGGGGTCTCCGTCCTCGGCTGGGGCGTCGGGGGCATCGAGGCCGAGGCGGTCATGCTCGGCGAGCCGTTCTTCCTCGGCCCGCCCTCGGTGGTCGGGGTCGAGCTCTCCGGGACCCTCCCGCGGGGTGCGACCGCGACCGATCTCGTCCTCACGGTCACGCGGACGCTCCGCGAGAAGGGCGTCGTGGACCGGTTCGTCGAGTTCTTCGGGCCCGGCGTGACGCTCCTCTCCGTCCCCGACCGCGCGACGATCTCGAACATGTGCCCGGAGTACGGGGCGACCGCCGCCTTCTTCCCGATCGACGAGGCGACGATCGCCTACCTGCTCGGCACGGGGCGCGACCCGGAGCACGTGGCCCGCGTCGAGGCGTACGCCCGGGCGGCGGGCCTGTGGGGGTCCGCGGAGCGCGGCGCGATCGACTACGACGACCTGGTCCAGATCGACCTCGGGACGATCGTCCCCACGATCGCCGGTCCCCGGAACCCGGACGAGAGCGTCCGCGTCGCGGACGCCCCCCCCGCGTTCCACGCGGCGCGCGACGCCTACCGTCGCGGCCGGCCGGCCCCCGCGACCCCCGCCCCCGCCGATCCGAAGCTGGCGGTCCGGGACGGCTCCGTGGTGATCGCGGCGATCACGAGCTGCACGAACACCTCGAACCCCGCGGTCATGGTGGGGGCGGGGCTCCTGGCGAAGCGGGCGCTGGAGAAGGGGCTCTCGGTCCCGCCGTACGTGAAGACCTCCCTCGCCCCCGGCTCGAAGGTCGTCACGGCCTACCTCGACCGCGCCGGCCTCTCGGAGCCGCTGGCCCGGCTCGGCTTCGCGCTCGTCGGCTACGGCTGCACGACCTGCATCGGGAACTCCGGCCCGCTGATCCCGGCGGTCTCCCAGCAGGTCCGCGACTCCGATCTCTACGTCGCCGCGGTGCTGAGCGGGAACCGGAACTTCGACGCCCGCATCAACATCGACACGCGGGCCGCGTACCTCGCCTCCCCGATGCTCGTGGTCGCCTACGCGATCGCGGGCCGCATCGACATCGACCTGACGTCCGAGCCCCTCGGCCGCACGCCGTCCGGCGCGGAGGTCTTCCTGAAGGACCTCTGGCCCGACCCGGAAGAGGTGCGCCGGGTCGTCGAGCAGTGCCTCGAGCCCGAGATGTTCGCCGTGAAGTATCGCGCGATCGAGGTCGGGGACCCGCACTGGGAGGCGCTGAACGTCCCCACGGGGCTCGAGTATCCGTGGCAGGCGGACTCCACGTACCTCGCGAAGGCGCCGTACCTCCAGCTCCCGCCTCCCTGGCTCCCGAAGGACGGCACGCTCGTCGAGGGAGCGCGCGCCCTGCTCGCGCTCGGCGATCGCGTCTCGACCGACCACATCTCGCCGGCCGGGGAGATCCCCGAGCGCACGCCCGCCGGCCAGTGGCTGATCGCGCACGGGGTCCCGGTCGCCGAGTTCAACACCTACGGCACGCGCCGCGGCCACCACGAGGTCATGATCCGCGGCACGTTCGCCAACGTGCGGCTGAAGAACGAACTCGTCGCCCCGAAGGAGGGCGGGCTCACCCTCCATCTGCCCGTCGGCGAGGAGATGACCGTGTTCGCGGCGGCCGAGCGCTACCGCGCGGAGCAGGTCCCGCTGATCGTGCTCGCCGGCAAGAGCTATGGCC
>JASHWL010000129.1 GCA_030044105.1 Thermoplasmata archaeon | reverse complement strand
TATGCGGCGAGCTACTACACCTTCGGGCGCGGGTTCCTCATCGGGATCAGCGGTTCCTACTTCACGACGCCCGGCGCCGCGTGGCCCGGACCCCTCTACCTCGCCGCGTACATCGTGCACGTGCCCTTGCTGGCGGCGTTCCTCTCGTTCGGGCTGGTGCTGACCTTCTTCGGCTTCTCGCTGATCTACTTCGTGCTGCCGACGCGGAACCTGTTCGCGTGGTCGTTCGATCGCATCTTCCCCACCTTCCTGACGAAGGTGAGCCGGAACGGCGTGCCGTGGGTCGCGGTCCTGGTGCTCGCGGTCTCCGCGGGCTTCGCGCTCTGGATCCAGACGTACACGACCCTCTTCGACTACGCCACGCTCGGCTACTCGAACTTCGGCTTCTGGTTCGCGGTCGGCATCGTGTGCCTCGCGGGCGCGCTCTTCCCGTTCCTGCGGAAGCGCGCGTACTCCCAGGCCCCGCGCATCGTGCAGGCGCGCGTGGGGCCGGTGCCAGTGCTCACGATCGTCGGGGTCGCGGCCTTCGCAGCCGCGTGGTTCGTCAGCTACGCGTCGTCCACGGGACAGTACCTCGGCATCACGAGCGGTTACTCGATCGGGGACCTGGCGTTCCTGCCCATCGTCTTCGTGATCGGGATCGTCGTCTACTTCGTGTCCTACGCGGTCCAGCGGGCACGCGGCGTGCCGGTCGATCTGATCAGCAAGGAGCTTCCGCCGGACTGAGCCCGGGCACCCGCCGTTATACGTACCCGCAGGTCCCGAGCCACCGTGGGCGAGACCGTCGATCTCCTCGTCGACCCGTTACGAGGGGAGCGGATCCCCCTCGAGCTCCCGCTCGCCTTCGCGACCCCGCCGGCGACGGCGGCCCGGGACCTCGGACTGGGACCGTGGGTCGATCTCACCGATCCGCTCGTCGCCCGGGCGGTGGTGCTCCTCCGGGAGGCGCGGAACCTCGGACCCCCGGTACCCCTCGCGCTCCTCGGCGGCGCGGCGAACCGGTGCCGGTGCCCGGCGAGCAACGCGCCGGACGGGGTGCTCCGCCGGCCGCTGCACGACATCGACGTCGCCTGCCTCCTCAAGGAGGTCCGTCGCGTCCGCGCCTTCGTCGAGACGGTCCACGAGCGCGCCGGCAGCGCGATGCGCTTCTTCGAGACGCAGGGCGATCGGATCTTCAACGCGAGCGGGGAGGGTCGGCGCCTCCGCTACCACCTGGCCCTCGGGCAGGACGGGGCCCGGGTCGCGATCGGCACGATGGATCTGCTGTGCGACGAGTTCCGGTTCTGCCAACGCCTGGATCTCCGCGACGACGTGCGAGGGAGCCCCGCGCAGCGGGGGACCCTGCCGCTGGCCGACCTGCTCCTCGCGAAGCTCCAGTTCATCCAGCGGGTGCCGGGCGAAGCCCGGGAGAAGGTCGCGGACCGGGTCCTGGCCCCGTTCGGTCGGCGCGACGTGCTGATCGGGGCCGAGGCCAAGGACGTGCAGGACGTCCTCGCGCTGCTGGTCGATCACGGCCTCGAGGAGGGTCCGGACGGGATCTCCACCTCCCGGCTGGCCGACGTGCTCGGCCACGGCTGGGGCTGGTGGAGGACGGTCTCCCTCAACCTCGAGATGATCGCGCGATCGCCGATCCTCGCTCGCCTTCCCCAGGCCGAGGCGGCCCGGGTCCGGGAGCGGCTCGGGCAGCTCGCGGCGATCGCGCGCCGGGTCGAGCCGAAGCGGCCGTTCGCATTCCTCGGTGGGATGTGGTGGGAAGAGGTCGACGCGACGCCGGCGGTCGAGGGCACCGTCGCGATCGGGTGACCCCCGCGCTCAGCCCGAGGTCAAGACGGCCGCGCGGACCCGGTCCGCGTCGAGGTCGATGAGCGCACCGAGCAGCGTGCCCTCGGTGTAGGCGCTGCCGCAGTTCACCGCCAGGGTCCGGCCGAGGCCGGTGGTCCCCCGGGACTCGTGGATGTGCCCGTGCAGCCCGAGGAGCGGCTGGTGGCGGAGGAGGGCCTCCCGCACCGCGGTGCTGCCGACGTGCACCAGCTCCGGTTCGCCCCCGGGCGCCATCACCTTCGTGAGGTTCGCGTCGAGCCGGGGCGCGAGGTCGAGCGGTGTGGAGTGGGGCGGCACGTGGACGTTGAAGACGGCGGACTCGAGGTGGTCGAGCCCGCTCGCGGTCGCGTCCAGCCGGCGCGCGATCTCGTCCTCGGGGAGCTCGCGGTACGTGTGCCACGGCGTCGGGTTGCTGTAGGCGAGCGTCGCGAGCTCGTGGTGGTCGTCGAGCCGCAGGACCGCGTTGTCCGTGAGCTCGGCCCTCCCGTCCGCCGCGACCGCGGACTCCACGACGGTCGGGTCGTCGTTGCCGAGGCCGACCAGCAGGCGGGTCGGGTCGGCGCCGAGCCGCTCCCCCGCCCAGGAGAGCCACCGGCCGACCTCGATCGGGGCGAGGCGCTGGAACAGCTGGTCCAGCCGGTCCGGGTGCTCGCGCAGCTCGTCCCACTCGGCGCGCGTCGTCCGGTACGGGATGGTCGCGCCGTCGCGGAGCGACGCTTCGAGGCGCTCGACGTCGTCGCGCGGCGCCGTCCGGCGCGCGCCCTCCACGACCGCCACCCACTGCCCGTCCTCCTCGACGACCGGGGTCACGGTCTTCGCCGTGACGTCGCCCCCCACGAGGAGGATGTCCGCCCGGTACACCCGGGCCCCGTTCACGAACTTCCGCCAGCAGATCGCCGAGCCGTGCAGGTCGGCAACGAACAGGATACGCGTCGGTCGGGCCACTCCGGACGCCTTCGGCTCGAGGGGAGCCCGCTCGGGAGAAAACACTAGCCCGGGAGCGGGCGCTCCCGGGGACGCGGGAAGGGGGTGGGAACGGGGGCGACGCGCCGCGTCAGTCCTCGCCGAAGTCGCCGCCGCCCATCCCGCCCATGCCGCCCATGCCCCCCATGCCGCCGGGGCCGCCCGGGCCGCCGCCGGAGGGAGGCGGGCTCGACTTGGACGCGATGACGTCGTCGATGCGGAGGATCATGACCGCCGCGTCGGTGGCGCTCTCGACCGCTTGGCGCCCGACCCGGATCGGCTCGATGACATGGATCTGGGCCATGTCGTCGACCTTGCCGGTCAGGACGTTGACGCCCGCGTTCTTCTGACCGCTCTTGTGCGCCTTGCGGAGCTCGATCACGAGGTCGATCGGGTCGAGGCCCGCGTTCTCCGCGAGCGTCCGCGGGACCGCCTCGAGCGCCTCCGCGAAGCTCTCGAACGCGAGCTGCTCGCGTCCGCCGACCTTCGCCGCCTCGTCGCGCAGGTGCATGGCGAGCTCCTCGGCCGTCGCGCCGCCGCCGATCACGTAGCGGCCGTCCTCGACCGCGACCGCGACCACGTTGAGCGCGTCGTCGAGCGAGCGCTCGATCTCATCGAGCACGTGCTCCGTCCCGCCGCGGATCAGGATCGACACCGCGCGGGCCTTCTT
>JASHWL010000128.1 GCA_030044105.1 Thermoplasmata archaeon | reverse complement strand
CGGAGGCGGCGGTAGACCAGGACCGCTCCGGCGAGGGCCACCAGCGCCGCGCCGTACGCCGTCGCCACCGCCTCGGTCGAACCGATCCCCGAGAGCGGCGCGAGCCCCAGCAGGAAGAACCCGACGGCGCCGAAGATCGCGCCGGGGATCGGCCCGCCGCCCCGACGGCCCTCGACCGAGGAGGGCGGCAACGAGAGTAGGGCACCGGCGACCTCGAGCCCGAGCACGGCCAGCGCCTCGAGCCCGACCAGGACGGCGCCGGTCGCCGAGACGACGGGGCCGGAGAGGTACTGGCCGACCACGGTGAGCCCGAAGATCCCGCCGATGCCGGCGCGGTAGCCGAGCGCGTAGAACGGGCTGCTCTCGGTCGTCCCCCAGTAGCGGGTACGGAGCAGCCCCCACTGGGCGACCTCGGTCGCCCCGACGAGGATCGCGAGCCACAGGAGCGCGCCCGGGAGCGCGCCGTTCGCCATCGAGTCGAAGTAGAACAGGAACGCGAGCGCGAGCGGGATGCCGACGAACAGGCCCGCGGTGTAGCCGAACACCTCTCGCCGCTCGTCGAACAGCGTCTCGGGGACCTGCGGGGAGGCGAACCGACCGACCTCCGCGAGCACGAAACCACCGGAGAGGAGCACGCCGACGACCGCGCCGGCCGTCAGCGGGAGGTCGGGCATCTCAGTCCACCCGCCGGCCGACCGCGAGGAACCCCGTGTGGCCGAGCATCTCGAAGGCGGGGCGGGTCGCGCCCTCGCTGACCGAGAGCCCGCGCTCGATCACCTCGACGGCCCGCACCTCGTCGAACCCGACGGAGCGGAACGCTCCCACGGCGCGCTCGAGCTGGTTGTACGTGGGCGTGTACGTCGCGGCGTAGCCGCCGACCGCGAGGGCGCGGTGGGCCGAGGCGAGGACATCCCACGGGTTCGCGAGGTCCAGGACGATGCTGTCGACTCCCGTCAGGTCGATCCCGTCCTGTGCCACATCGCGCTCGCGAAACGTGACACGGGACTCGAGGCCGGCGCGCGCGACGTTCGCCCGGGCGGCGTCGAGGAAGTCCGTGCGCCGGTCGAAGGAGGTGACGTGGCCTTCCGTCCCCACCGCGCACGCGAGCGCGATCGTGAGCGCCCCGCTGCCGGATCCGGCCTCGGCGACATGGGCCCCGGGGGTCACGGCGGCCAGGAAGACGATCTGCGCGGCATCTTTGGGCGTCACGATCTGGGCCCCGCGCTTGATCCCAGCGATGCGGTCCGCGGGCGACGGACGCACGACCTTGTAGCGAGTGCCGAGCCATTCGATCGTCTCCCCGGGGGGCCGGCCGATCTGGGCCGAAAGGTCGATCACCCCTCGGTCGTGGATCCGGGTCGGGCCGTGGCTGAGGGGCACCAGGAACGCGGGCTCGCCGCGCGCCTTCAGCGCGACAATCTCCCCCTCAGTCCAGCCGGCGGCCTCGGACACGTCAGCGCGCGACCTCTACGGCACACACCGGGGTCGTGCTAATAACGCGGAGGCGCGGCTCGGTCTGCGCCCCAATGCCGCGGCGTCCACCCCATCAAGAGGCAAGGGTTTGGAGAAGCGCAAGCGATTCGACGCTTGACGAACCGCGCAGGACTCGCTCGGAATCAACATGGCGGTTCCGCTGGTCGAGAAACGATGCTCTCCACGCGCGGTTGGGCTGAGTGGGCGAAAGACAGTGATCGGCGGACCCCGGTCTAGCCCGCACGAATTCTCGTATCTCGGATGGGTCCGGGCACGGTTGGATTGGAGTTCCATCCCTCCACGACCAGCCGGTGTTCTACCGCCTGCTCGACAAGCGCCTGGGCTACCTCCACAGTCAAGGGTGCACGAACGCGTAAGCGTGGGCTCATGACCACGATGTCGAGCCGACGTGGAGTCACTCGGTCCTGATACGTCGGTCCCAGCGGTCTGAAATCGCACAGCATAATCTTCGGAGTGCCGTCATTCCAGCGAATCACTCGACGTTGAGCCGGGGCCTCCCCGTTGAACTCGATGCCTTCTCGAGTGACGGACACCGCGGTCGGGCTACGGGGAAAGCCTCGCAGGTTCCAGAAGCAGAGGACCGCAAGGACGGGAAAAATGAGCCCGAGAGCCAGCTCACCAAGAACGGCTGAAACGGGAGCTGAACCAAGGCGGGGGGTGGCCCCGATCAGCGCCCATCCCACTCCACCTGCCACCATACACAGCGCGCTAAACGCTGCCAGAATCGCTCGCTTCGGCCGATTGATTCGGTCGAGATCCGCCGCTTGCTGCACCAGGTCGAAGCGAGGAGGTTCGTGTTCGTGCGCGCTCGCGTGCATGTCAGTAGCCGACGTGAAACTCCGCGAGGGTCGGGCGAACGAGGTCGCAGTCGGCCCTAGCCCGAGATACCCTTAAGCCGGTGTTCCTCGGCCTCAGCGCGTGTGAGTCGACGTCTGGAGGGTCGACAGGAGCGGACCTTGCTCGTCGTCGGCTTGGCCGTTGCTCTCGTAGTCGTCGTTTCTCTTTTCGTCCTTCCGCTCGAGTCCTCGGCCACGACCGTTGCGGAACCGTTCGATTTCGAGCTTCGGAACGGCTCTCCGTACTTTGGTCACGTCTACAAGTTCTGCGCTCCCTCCGGCGCTACCTCCGCGGCGGTCGTTTCCTTCACGTGGGCCAATACCGCCGGCGAGAACGGTACCTTCCTGGTGTTAGTAACGGGGGTACGACCTCCACCCACACCTTACGTGATCCCATACGAGGCCGCGAACGCGTCGCAGGGCGGGTTCAGCTTCGTTGCTAGCAGTCCGATACCGTGCGCGTACCCGATCTCCTTTTCGTGGGAGGGCGGCGCCGGCGGGGCGGCCGTAGTATCTGGTTTCATAATCTATTCATCAACCGCAGTTGGAGCGCTCTTCTAGGTCTCACCGCGGCCAGCCTTCGGGGAAAACGCCGGCCGCGTATGCCGTTCGGGATGAGCGAGTGGCACGGCGCGGAGGCAGTCTCCAACGAATTCTGTCCACTCGCTAGTCGAGGCCCTCAGGGTCGGCAGGGTTCCCGGGTTCACGGATGTCCCCACGACGAACCACGTAGGATTTCGGGAACCCTCTACGATGCCTTCGCCATCCAGTCCAGAATCGCCTGAGCCTGAGCTCGAGTAACAATGTACGCCCGACGCCTCCTCAGTCCGTCTTTTCTTTCGAAGATACCAACGGCATTCATCCAAGGGTGTCTCTCTCGTCGAGACACCTCGAGCCGGCTCCACGCAACGAAGTGTTTCCCGACTGGATAGTGAAGCCAGATGCCCGTAGGTGTGAGAGTGATCTCACGCTCGGACATGAGTTCGAAGGGCAACCAAAACGCGAGGACGACGAGATAACTGAGTCCGTACCACACGCCATCGACGAGGCTGGTAGGCGCCCCGAGAATCGAAAACGCCATCGTCGTGATTATAATCATGAGAGCGACCGCCGCGAGTCGGGACAGCCAGGGGCTTCCTCTCCAGCCCGCGGCCGGAATTGTCACCAACGAGCCTGGAGTTTCGTTCCTCACGGGTGGGTGCCCTCCTTGGCGTGATTGCTCTCACTCGTGAGGAAGCTGAACGCAAGCAGTGCGGATGAAACAGCTCCGGAGACGATTGACGAAAGCGATACGTCGGGGCCACCCAGCATAGCAGTAACGGGGCACACCTGAGCCCCGTCGTAGCGACGAGTGCAGCGATTCACGCCAATCCTGCATCTCCCTGACAGTCTCCCCTTGCAAGCTGCGCCATGCTCGGCGGCGGGAGACGCTTTAGACTGGGCTCCGGGTCGAATGCCAAGGGACGTAGATCCGTCGCGGAACAGGTTGGGTTGGACCCGATGTATCCTCGCCGTCAGTTCGGAGCGGTGGTCCTTATACCATCGCTCTATGTCGGCGGCCGTTCGTGATGCTGCGGGCTTTCGGACGGACGCTGCCGCGCTCGTCGAGGAGCCCTCCATCCCGGAACCTGATAAACCGTGGCGTCAGAGAAAAGCGGGCATAGTGTAGTCTGGTTATCACATAGGCTTGCCAAGCCTATAACCCGGGTTCAAATCCCGGTGCCCGCATCCCGATCCGTCGCCCGCAGCATCGATTGATTCGGAGGAACGCACCGGTTCGATGGCCCGCATCCGTCGCGTACGGACCCCGGGAGGCCGGTGGTTCGAGTACGTCTCGCAGGGCAAGGGGCCGGCCACGCTGCTGGTCCACCCGGGCGGCCCCGGCCTCACGTACCACTACCTGCGGGGTCTGCTGAAGCTCGCGAACGCGCACCTGCGGGTCGTCCTGTTCAACCCGCGGGGGGTCGGCCATAGCTGGCGCCCCCGCGTCGCCCGCGAGTACACGATCGGCGCGATGGCCGAAGACGTCGAGGCGATCCGCAAGGCGCTCAAGATCACCGAGCTCCACCTCCTCGGCTACTCGGCCGGCGGGTTCGTCGCCCTGGAGTACGCGAGCCGGAGGCAGGAACGCCTCACGTCGCTGCTGCTCTGCGCGACCGCCGGGAGCGCCGAGGAGGTGCGGGTCGCGAACCGGATGGCCCTCGGCCTGGCGCCCCCGAAGACCCGAGCGCTGATCCGGGAGCTCACCCGGGCGAAGGCGTTCGACTCCCCCGAGTACCAGCGCCTGACGGAGGAGGTGTTCAGCCCGTTCCAGACCCGTTTCTTCCGGGGCTCCTCGCCGGACTGGAAGGCGACGAAGCTGTCGACGGACGTCTACCGGGCGATGATGACGCGCTCGGGCGACGAGTTCGCGGTCGACGGGACCGCCGCGAAGTGGGACGGTCGCCGCTACTACTCGAAGATCGAAGTGCCGGCCCTCGTGGTGGTCGGTCGGTACGACTTCTTCCTGAACCCCTCGATCGAGATGGCGGAGCGGATCGAGCCGGCCCACTTGCGCGTGCTCCAGCGCAGCAGCCACCGGATGATCCTGGAGCAGCCGAAGGAGTTCCTCGGGACGATCCGCGAGTTCCTCGAGGACGTCACCGGCGGCTAGCGCGGCGCGCGCTCGCTCACTCCGTCGGTCGGACTGCCTCCGCGGGCGGCATGCGCGCCGCACGCAGCGACGGCTGGGCCACGGCGAGCATCGCGAGGCCGTAGGCGAGGAGCAGGATCAGCCCGAGCGTGAGCCACGGCGCCGCGAAGACGCTCGTGCCCGACGCGGCGGCGGCCGGCGACTGGGTCCGATCCCAGACGACGAGCAGCCCCAGCGCCGTGCCGATACCGATGCCGACGAGCGTGACGAACGTGTACTCGAGGAAGAAGGCGCGCAGCACCATCCGCTGCGTGAACCCGTTCGCCCGCAGCATCCCGATCTCGCGGCGTCGCTCGACGACGGCACGCAGGGCTACGATGCCGAGCGCCGCGATGCCGACCACGAGCCCGAGCGCGACGAAGACCTGGAGGAGGCCGATGATCCCCTCGGTCGGCGCGATCGACGAGGCGAGCAGGTCGGCGATGTCGAGGATGACGAAGCCGTAGGGGAAGAACGCCGTCTTGGCGAGCTGCGCGGCCCGGCTGGCCGAGGCGCCGGACGGGACCTTCAGGAAGAACTGCTCGGCCGGGAAGGAGCCGAGGGCCGCGGCGGTCGGCGGGCTGACGAACACGCCGGTCACGAGCGCCTGCGTCATGATCCCGAGGACGGTCACCGAGGTCCGGTTGCCGTTGGCCGGGTTGATGATCGTCAGCGAGCCGCCCGCGTTGACCTTCGGATGGCTCGTCGTCGTGCCCGCGAGGTTGGTCGGCACGCTCGAGTAGGTGTTGTCGACGACCGCGACGTTCGGCGTCGTCCGGAGCTCGGCCATGACCGCGGCGGCGCTCATCCCGCCCAGGGTCGATTGGAACGTGTACTGGTTGGTGTCGTAGAAGCTCGCTTCCGCCGACGCGTTCGCCGGCGCGACGTACACGCTGTCCGAGTACGGGTTGTAGGCGTATCCCGGCACGTCCACATACATGCCGGCGTATCCGAGCGGGACGACCGCATCGAAGTACGGCGCCAGGGTCGCGTTCGAGGCGACCAGGGTCGGGAGGTTGGGGATCGGGGTCGAGGAGTACGCGACGAACGTGTACCCTCCGGACTCTTCCTGGAGGGTGTTGTTGAGGCTCGCGGTCACGGTCGAGCCGACCGCGGCGATCGCGACCAGGACGAAGATCACGAGCGCGAAGATCGCGAGGCTGATCACGGTCCGCGACGTCTTGCGGGCCGGGTACGAGAGGGCGATCAAGGCCACGGGCGCTTGCTGCGAGCGGCCACCGGCGAGACGGGTCAGCGCGGTCGCGATCGAGGAGGCGTTGAACGAGAAGAGGAGCAGCGCGCCGCCGACCAGCACGAGGCCGATCACGAAGACGTCGAAGGTCGAGATCCCGTGGGACGTTCCGAGGAGCGCGAGGCGGAGCGGCAGGTAGCCGCCCCACACGAGCAGCGCGACGCCGGCGGCCGAGAAGGCCAGGCGGTTCCGCACGAATCGGGACGCGATCAGCGCGACGCCGAGGATGATGAGCGCGCCGGCGAGGATGGGGTACGAATCGTCGATCGTTCCCGCGTAGGTGGTGGCGTAGAGCAGGGCGCCGAGGACGAGCACCGCGCCGCCGAGATACGCGAGGAACGTGTACGCGCGCAGGGTCGGCGGAGGTTCGGGGATGTCCCGGATCGCGCGCACGATGTTGAGGCGGCTCGCCCGCCGGCTCGCGATCACGACCGTCACGAGCGTCAGCAGGAACCCGATGACGTAGGCCTCGACCAGCGAGGCGTTCGTCACCGTGAACGAGTCGAGGATCGCGTTCCCGGGGAGCCCCGAGACGTGGTAGAGTGCGGTGAACGCGTAGACGAGACCGTAGCCGACCCCGACGCCGAGCGCCGTGCCGGCGAGCGCGCTCCCCGCGGCGTAGACGATCCCCTCGAAGAAGAAGGAATAGACGAGCTCGCGACCCTTGAGCCCGATCGCGCGCAGCACCCCCATCTCGCCCTTGCGCTCCTCGGCGAGCAGGACGAAGATCCCGACGATCAGCAGCGCCCCGGCGACGATCGCGAAGAGGCCGAGGACCAGGAACAGCGCGGTGAGCGAGCTCGCCGAGGAGCTCGCGCTCGCGAGCGAGTTCACCAGCAGCTGGTCGACCGTCAACCCCGCGGCGGCGGGGATCTTCATCAGGGTCGCGTTGAGCGTCGCGCTTACCGCGGGCGCGAGCGCGAGCCGGTTCGCCTGGTCGCCGACGTTGGTGACGGACAGGAAGTTGATGGCGCCCGAGAGGTTCGTGAGCTGCTGGGCGGTCGCGAGGTCGACGAAGACGCTCCCGAAGTTCCCGAGCCCCCCGGTCGGGAACGCGCCCCGGATGTTGTCCTGGACGACGGCCTGCACCACCGACGCCATCGGCGTGGCGCCGGCGCCGTAGAGCACGAGCTCGTCCCCGGTCGACGCGTTCATCTCGGAGGCGGCGAGGTCGTCGAGGATCACCTCGCCGGGCGCGGGACCGACCACCACCGAGCCGTTGTTCGCGACGAAGTCGCCGAGCTGCGTGCTCTGGTTCGCGTTGACGCCGACCAGGTTGAGGTTCGCCTGGGGCACCCCCGAGGTCCGATCGAAGACGGAGATGCTCCCGACGATCTCAGGGGCCATCCCGGCGATGTCGGGGTTCCCGGCGGTCCCGCTCGCGACGTCCGTGTAGACCGAGTACGGGAACGGAACATAGGCGCCCGACGGCGACTGGTTCCCGATCACCTCGTCGTTGTAGCCGACCGCGAGAACCGTGTAGTGGACGCTGACCTGGTTGACGGTGTCGCCCACCACGAGGCTCCCGGAGACGATCATCGTCGCGACGAGGAGCCCCAGCACGAGGAGGACCGTCCGGCCGCGGGCGCGGGCGACGTTGCGGATCCCGATCTTGAACGCGAGCCGGTGCCGGAGGGCCAGGACGATCGCCACGACGACGACGATCAGGAGCAGCAGGACCAGCAGGCCCACGACGCCGAGCGCCATGCTCTACTCCACGAGCTGACCGTCCCGCATCCGGACCGTGCGGTCGCAGGCGCTCGCGACCGACGGGTCGTGCGTCACGATCACGATCGTCTGCCGATAGGTCTGGTTGAGCTGGCGGAGGAGGGCGGTGACCTGACGGGAGTCCTCCTCGTCGAGGTTGCCGGTCGGCTCGTCCGCCCAGACGATCGCGGGCCGGCCGACGAGCGCGCGGGCGAGGGATACGCGCTGCTGCTGGCCGCCCGAGAGCTCGGACGGCTTGTGGTCGAAGCGATCGCCGAGGCCGAGGTCCCGGAGCATCGACCGGGCGCGCTCGCGCGCCTCCCGTCCCGGGACCCCGGCGATGAGGAGCGGCATCTCGACGTTCTCGACCGCGCTCAGCACGGGCAGCAGGTTGTACGATTGGAACACGAACCCGACCCGGCGCGCGCGGTACTCGCTCTTGGTCCGGTCGTCCATCGACTGGATGTCGACGCCCTCGAGCTGGATCTGGCCGCGGCTGACGTCGTCGAGCCCGCTGAAGCAGTTCAGGAAGGTCGTCTTACCCGATCCGCTGGGGCCCATGACGGCGAGCATCTCGCCGCGGGGGATCGTGATGTTGATCGCGCGCAGGGCCGTGACCTCCGTGTCGCCCCGGCCGTAGATCTTCCAGACGTCCCGCCCGACGACGACCGGCTCGCCGGGGGTGCCGGTCGCGGGTGCGGTCGGCGCGGCGGCGCTCATGGGCTCCTCGCAGCGACCATGGCTTCGGAGGTCTATCAACCGAGAACGCAGTTAAGGTCCGTGACCGAAAGCAGCCGGACCGGTCGAGGGTTCGCTCGGTCGGCCCATGCCCGCAGCGACCTGGGGGGCCCGCGGGTGGACGACCGGTCGCTCCGGGTCGTTCGGCTGCGCGGAACCGAGGGTCCATAAGGGATGCGCACGCCTACGCATCACGTGGATTCGACGGATGATCCCAAGTGGATCGTCCGGGATGGCTTCAACCGCGTCTCGACGATCTATCGACCGCCGCGTTCCCCCGCGGACGCGTTCGGGCACACGCTCCAGCACCACCGCGAGTGGCTCGAGCCGATGTTCCGCCGCCTGCGCCGCGGCGCCGAGGTCCTCGACCTCGGCTGCGGGTGCGGGGTCCCCGACGCCCGCCTCCTCTCCGAGCGGTTCCGGGTGACCGGCGTCGACATCTCGGACGTGCAGATCGCCCGCGCCCGTCGCCTCGTCCCGCAGGCGCGCTTCCTCCGCGCGGACATGACCGACGTCGCGCTCCCCCACGACGCGTTCAGCGGCGTGGTCTGCCTGTACGCCCTGATCCACGTCCCGCTCGACGAGCAGCGGGGCCTGCTCGAGAAGGTCGCGCAGTGGCTGACGCCCGGGGGCCTCTTCCTCGTGACGACCGGCTGGAACGCCTGGACCGGCACCGAGGAGGGCTGGCTCGGCTCGAACGCCAAGATGTACTGGAGCCACGCGGACGCCGGCACGTACGAGCGCTGGCTCGAGCAGCTGGGGTTCCGGGTCCTCCGCAAGGACCGCATCCCCGAGGAGGGCGCGGAGCACGCCCTCTTCCTCGCCCAGTGGGGCCGGGAGCCCGAGCCCCTCGCCGGGGGTATCGAAACCCCCCGAGAAAGTAGAATCTAGCCGAACACCATGCCGGTCGGACCCCCGCCGGGCGGGGACCGGGGTTCGGCGATGAGCGAGTCGGACACGGCTCGGGTGGCGCTCAAGTTCGTCAACGAGATCAACCGGCACGACCTGGAGAGCGTGCTGGCCCTCCTCACCGACGATCACCTCATGATCGACGCCGAGGGATCCGAGGTCCGCGGTCGGGACCGGCTCCGGTCGGTCTGGGCCGAGTGCTTCCGCTCGTTCCCGGACTATCACCTCGGCGTCAAGGAGTGGTTCCAGAACGGTCGCGTCGTCGGGATGTTCGGGACCGCCAGCGGCACGTTCGCCGTCGGCGAGCACCTGCCGGCGGAGAACCGCTGGCGGGCCCACGCGGCCTGGCGGGTGGTCGTGCGGGACCACCAGATCGCCCAGTGGCAGGTCTACCTCGACCGGGAACCGGCCCTGCGGGCGATGGGGGCGCGCCGCGCGGCCGCGGGCCCCGACGAGGCTGCGCCGTCGAGCCGGCCGGCCAGCGCCTAGTGGCCCGAGCGTCGGTGGACGCTCATCTGATGGAAGATGCAGCCGAGCGCCGCGATGAGCACGCCCACGCCGATGAGCGCGTCGGCGGTCTCCATGCTGGCCGCGTAGTTCGCGGCCGCGTTCGCCGCGGTCGAGTTGAAGTACGACGCGGTCCCGATCAGGTCGACCAGGTACCCCACGAAGAAGAGCAGCGCGCCCACCAGGATCAGGATCGCCCCGAAGGTCAGCCACGGGGGCAGCAGCGGCCCGCGGTACGGGGGCGCGTTCGGGGACCAGCCGCCGGCCATGGGTGCCGGAGCGTACCCCGGAGGCGGCGCGGTCGGATAGCCGGGCGGCGGAGGGGGCGGGGCCGAGGGAGTGTCGGTCGGCATACTGACCTAGCTGCGAAGTCCTAGTATGAGAACCCTCGTGCGCCGCCGGGGCGCGGGCGAGGGGCGTCAGCGGCCCTGGGG
>JASHWL010000127.1 GCA_030044105.1 Thermoplasmata archaeon | reverse complement strand
CCGGATCGCGCCGTCGAGGAGCGTCGTGGTGATCCCGAAGACATCCGGCGTGACGAGCACGACCGGGTGGCGCACGACCTTGGTCGGCGTCAGGACGATCGCGGGGGCCTTGCCCTCGGGCAGCGAGGGGCTCTCGAACCAGATCCGGTCGCTCCGATAGAGCGGCGCGGGCGCGCCGGGCGTCTTCTCGGACTTGATCCAGGTCTTGTTCAGGAAGTCGAGGACGCAGAGCTTGAAGCGCTCCTTCTGGAGGATGATGACGGCCTGGCGCTTCCCGCAGATGTCGCAGACGCCCACGATGCCGCTCCCGAACTCGTTCGGGAGGTCCATCATCCGGTCGTCGTCGCGCATCGGCCTCCGGGGTGCACCGATTGGAGCCGAGCGCGATTCTTAAGAGTTCCCGGACGCCGCGGCGCGGCGGCCGTTCCGTCGCTCGAGACGATGGCGGTCCCGGGGCACCAGCACGGGGATCCCGAGGGCGAGCAGACGGTCCTGGAGCTCGCGGTCGGCCGTCACGACGATCGCGCGGAGCCGTCGCGCGACGTCGAGGACGCCGGCGTCGCCCCGCTCCGCGGTCGGCTCGCGCGGGAAGCGCTCCGCGAGCCGCCGGGCGGCCTCGGCCCGAGGTGTGCCCGCGACCGCGAGCCGATCGAGCTCGTCGCTCGCCGACGAGGGCAGGACGAGCCGGCCGCCGGGCACGAGGCGATCGACCTCGGACTCGAGCGGGAACCCGGCGGTCAGCGGCAGGAACAGCACGTTCGTGTCGAGCACGACGACCGGGCCCGGAGCCGGGGCGCGATCGTCAGCGGGGCCGGACAGCGATCCCGAGCGCTTCGCGGTCGTACTGCGTGCCTCCCGTGCGCTGCCGGAGCAGGTAGCGCTGGGCCTTCTGGTTCGCGGTCTTGGGGATCTCGTCGAGGAACTCGAGGTAGCGGGGCACCATGTAGAACGGCAGCTCCGCGACGCAGAACTCGAACAGCTCCCGGGGCGTCGCGGTCGCGCCGGGACGCAGGAGGACGAACGCCTTCACGTCCTCCTCGCCCAGCGGCGAGGGAACGCCGACCACGACCGACTCGAACACGGCGGGGTGCCGGTTGAGCACGGTCTCGACATCGTACGGGGCGAGGTTCTCCCCCCGACGCCGGATCACGTCCTTCTTGCGATCGACGAAGTAGTAGTACCCGTCCGCGTCGCGCGTGACGTAGTCGCCCGTGTGGAACCAGAGGTTGCGCCACGCCTCGACGGTCTTCTCCGGCTTCCCCAGGTACCCGAGGAACATCGTGAACGGCGCGCGCGGGCGCACCACGAGCTCGCCGCGCACCCCGGTCGGGACCGGCCGGTCCTCGTCGTCGACGACCTCGGCCTCCACGAAGCCGAGCGGGGTGCCGACCGACCCGACCCGGATGCGGTCCGGCGGGTTCATCAGCGTCGTGCAGCCGCACTCGGTCATCCCGTAGAGCTCGACGATCGTGAGCCCGAAGCGCCGCTCGAAATCCTCCCAGATCGCGCGCGTCGTGCCGGCGGTGAGCGCGGTCCGCACGCGATGCGTGCGGTCCGTCGCCTTCGCCGGCTGCTTGTAGAGGACGTTGATCATCGCGATCAGCAGCGAGACGTGGGTCGCCTCCATGCGGGCCGCGGACTCCCAGAACGTGGAGGCGTGGAACCGCTCGTCGAACGCGGCGGTCAGGTCGCACAGGAGCGCGACGAGCGCCGTCATCTCCTGCGCGTTGCAATGGAAGAGCGGCAGCGCCGTGAACAGGACCGACCCCGGGTCGAGCCGGCTGCGGAGGGCGATCTCGCGGGCGGTCGCGAGCGGCTTCTCGTGCGGGATGACCGCCCCCTTCGGGGGACCGGTCGTGCCGCTCGTGTACAGGATCTCCGCGGGTTCGTGCGGCGCCGGCGCCGGTCCGGTCCACGCGGGTCCGTCGCGGGCCAGCTCGGAGAATCGGGCCGTGCGGGGCGGGAGCGCCTCCCCCGACGGCTCGGGCTCGGCGACCCACTCCCGGGGGATCGCGAGCCCGTCGCGGAAGGGGGCGTACGCGTCCCAGAGCCGCCGGTCGATCACGAGCGCGGAGGGCGCGCAGTCCGCGAGCTCGTAGCGAAGGATGTCGCCCTTCAACCCCGTGTTGAGCGGCACCAGCACCGCGCGGAGCTTGGCGAGCGCGAACCAGAGGATCGGGAACTCCGGGGTGTTGAACAGCAGCGCGGCGACGCGGTCGCCGGCGGCGAGGCCGGCGGCGGCCAGGCCGCGCGCGAGGCGGTCCGTCTCCTGATCCAGCGTACGGTACGTCAGCGACCGGCCCGCGAAGCGGAGCGCGACCCGGTCGCCGTTCTTGGCCGCCTTCCGCCGCACGAGCGTGGCGAGGTCGTGGTACTCCTCGCCGGCGTCGAGCATCGGGGCGTCCCGAGGGGCGACGCGAGATAAGCGTTGGTCGGCCGCGGCGCGCAAGCGTTCTTACCTCACGCCGGCTCGGTCGTCCCCATGCACGCTGTCACCCAGCCGTTCCGTCCGGACGCCCCGATCGTGGCCGAGATCGCGGCGGGGGCTGCGATCGTGGACGCGGGTGCCGGCACGGTCTTCCTGCTCCACCAGGCGGACGAGGACCGCTGGTGCCTTCCGAAGGGCCACGTCGACCCCGGCGAGTCGCTCACGACCGCGGCGCTGCGGGAGGTCCGCGAGGAGACCGGGTTCGAGCGCGTGACGCTCGGCGAGGAGATCTCTGAGGTCAACTACCGATTCTTCCAACCGAAGAAGGGCGCGAACGTGCACAAGACGGTCGTGTACTTCCTCGGCAGCACCGACGAACGGACCCCGCACCTGGAGTCGACGTTCGATCGCGCCGACTGGGTCGGTGTCGCCGAGGCCGAGGCGCGGGTCGCCTACGCGGTCGATCGCGCGGTGCTCGGCGCGACGCGGGCTCGCCTGGCCGCGCGCCGCCCCGAAAAAAGGTAGGGGAATGGGTTGGGTGGGTCCCGATCGGGACCCACCGGGCGCGCACGCCGGGCTCAGTTCTGGCGGGGAGGCTCCCCGGGAGCGGTGGGGGGAACACCGTTCTGCCCGGTCCCTGCGTTCCCGCCGACCGATCCCGTGCGGCGCTGGACGGAAGATCGCCACGCGACCACGGCCACGAACCCGACCGCCGCGATCACGGCCACCGCCACCACCCCGACCAGCAGGCCCGAGCTGATCGGGCCGGCGGTCGCCGAGGCGCTGGGTCCGGTCGTGAGGCGCGCGTTCTCCGCGTGCGCGGCCGGCACGGTCATCGGGGCTCCCTGGACCGTCCCCGAGGGGCCGGTCGAGGAGGCCGCGGGTGTCGCGCCGCCGAGGGGCGAACCGACCGCCGAGTCGACCCCGGCGAACGAGGTCGCGCCGGCGGTGATCTGCGGCCCGCGCGGTCCCTGGCTGACGTAGATCGCCTGGCCCGAGATCGACGCGCTGCCGAGCGCCTCACCGGCGTACGGCTGGGCGCCGCCCCCGAGGGGACCGAAGCCCGGCGGGCTCAGGACGAACCCGTCGTAGACCGCGTAGTTCCCGCGGGGTCCCGCGATCGCGAGCAGGACCGACGTGCGGTGCGTGTGGTCCGAGAAGACCGGCACCGGCCAGCTCTGGCTCGCGACGTAGCCCGAGAGGCGCACGAGGCCCGAGTAGGTCTCGTTGCCGCCCGCGCTCCGGCTGCCGGACGCGGTGTTGTTGAAGAACCCGTTGTTCGTCCACGCCCAGTCGAGGCTCCACGCCCCGCTCTGGGTGACGGTCGAGGTCGAGTTCCACGCGCTCACGCCCGTCAGGTTCAGCGGGATCAGCCCGAGGGCCGGCGCGAACGACGCCACCGAGCTCAAGGTCCCGGTGACGTTGAAGCTCGCCGACCGCACGACCGTCCCGTGGGTGACCGCGATCGACTCCGCGATCCCGGTCCCGACGGCCAGGGAGTCGTTGAGGAGCCCGATCGCCGGGGCCGCCACGCCGTTCTCGTAGACCGTCGCCGCATCCGTGATGTTCGCGAACGCGGTGTCGATCTCCTGTCCGTGGTACCGGTAGCTCGCGGTGGTGTTCGGGGCCGTGTAGTTCGACCAGATGTCGATCCCCACGGTCCGCTGCTCCTCGAGCTGGGAGACGTTCGCGCTGGTGTTGGTCTCCGTGAAGATGACCGTGTAGCCGAACGTCGCGTTCCACGTCAGGGTCGTCGAACCGATCGTGATCGACCCGTTCGAGTACCCCACGCCTCCGTACGCCCACGGATTCGACGGCGTCGCCGTCGACTGTGGAGCGGGGGAAGCGCTCGCCGTGCTCGCGACGGTCGGGACCAGCAGCATCGCTGCCAGCACCGCCACGGCCGAGAGCACGACCCATCCCTTCGTTCCTCCGATCGCCGACATTTCCTTCGCTTCTCCTTTGCGACGGACGTTCTCCGTCGGGCCGCCACTCGCGGCACCGCATGATAAACGGCCGTGCCGCCTCGCCCGGGGCCATTTGGACCCTATGCTACGGTGTAGCACGGGGCGGCCGTGGGCTCAGGTCTCATCGGGGACCCGGAATCGCGCCGTCGCCGCGATGCGCAGCGACTCCGGATAGCCCGCGTCCGCATGGCGCGCGACCCCGATCCCGGGGTCGTTGTGGAGCGTGCGGCCGATCCGTCGGTCCGCGTCGGCGGTCCCGTCCGCGACGATCACGAGACCCGCATGGATCGAGTTGCCGATCCCCACCCCGCCTCCGTGGTGCACCGAGACCCAGGTGGCCCCGCTGGCCACGTTCAGCAGCGCGTTGAGCACGGGCCAGTCCGCGATCGCGTCGGATCCGTCCCGCATCGCCTCCGTCTCGCGGAAGGGGCTCGCGACGCTGCCCGTGTCGTGGTGGTCCCGCCCGATCGCGATGGGGGCGGTCAGTTCGCCCGAGTGGACGAGGTCGTTCACCCGGTGGCCGAACCGTTCCCGCTCCCCATAGCCCATGTAGCAGATCCGGGCCGGAAGTCCCTGGAACTTCACCCGCTCCCCGGCCAGGCGGATCCATCGGACGAGGGGTTCGTTGTCGGAGAATTCCCGGAGGATCATCGCGTCGATGCGCCGGATGTCCTCGGGCTCGCCGCTGAGCGCGAGCCATCGGAACGGGCCGCTGCCCACGGCGAACAGGGGGCGGATGTACTTCGGCACGTAACCGGGGATCTCGAACGCGTCGGCCACGCCCGCGTCGCGCGCCTGCGTGCGGAAGTTGTTCCCGTAGTCGAACGCGCGGGC
>JASHWL010000126.1 GCA_030044105.1 Thermoplasmata archaeon | reverse complement strand
TGGGCGGCCCAGGAACGTCGCGTCCAGAGGAACGTCCAGCGCAGGCCGTCGGCCCGGGCCCGGCGGTGCGCCTCCTCCAGGAGGCGGGTCGCGTAGCCCCGGCGCACGGCATCCGCCCGCGTCACCACGTCCGTGATCCCGCAGACGGTCTCCTCCCCGTCGTCTCCGCGGAACGTGATCCGCTTGGTGCCGACCTTGGCGAGGGGCACCCCGTCCTCGAGCAGGTGCAGCGACTCGTACCCGAGCAGGCGCCCTCCCGCCGGGCGCGTCTCCCCCATCCGGCCGGACGTCGACGGGGCATCCCCGTCGGAGAAGTCGACCGCGGCCGCGAGCCGCCGCTGACCGGCCGAGAGTTCGGCGTACTCGCGGATCTCCATCCCCGTCCCGAGGCCCCGCGCGCCGATGAGCGTCGCCGGCGGTTCGTCGCAAGGGTTAACTACGGTCCGCCGGCTCGCGCGGCTCCGATGGCGCCCGCGAGCGGGAGCGTGCCCGAGCCGACCCGGTACCGGGAGATGCCGCTCTCCCGGAAGCTCACGTTCTGGGGGTTCGCGTCGCTCGTGGTCGCCGCGATCGCGTTCTACGTCTGGTGGGGGACGTTCTACGGCGTCTGGATCGACAACGGCGTCTATGCCGTCTTCATCACGCTGTTCCTGTTCGGACTCGCCGGGATGTGGCTGGTCCTGCCGAACCCGCCGGTGACCGCGCCGCCCGGCACCTAGGCCGAACGCCTAGAGCGGGCGCGCGGCGATCGCCCAGCGCGCACCCTCGATCGTGCCGCACGCGATGCAGGGACCGATCTCGGGGGTCGCGAACGGCAGCGGGTCCTCTGGGGTCCCGAGCAGCGATCCGTCGATCGCCTGTTCGATCCGGTGGCCGCATTCCTCCCGTCCGCACCAGGAGACCACGCGGACCTTCGTCGAGCCGGCCAGATTGTCGAGGCGCAGGGCGACGGAGAACGCTTCCTGGAACGCCCCGCGCGCCCGCTCGGAGAGCGCCCGGTCGAACTCGGCCAGGCGCTCGTCCACGCGGCGCTCGAGCCCCTCGATCGGGAGCGACTCCTTACGGCCGAGCCGGTCCACCGCGTGCACGGTACGCTGCTCGGCCTCCCGCCGTCCCACCTCGAGCCGGAGGGGCGCGCCCGCGAGCTCCCAGTGGTAGTACTTCGCGCCCGGGCGCTCCTCGCCCCGGTCGAGGCGGACGCGCCGTCCGTGCCGCACGAGCCGGTCGGCCACCTCGCCGGCGAGGCCGTCCGGGGCGTCCCCGGAGTCGGCGCTCGGGATCGGGATCACAACGACCTCGTACGGCGCGAGCTCGGTCGGGAACACGGCGCCCCGCTGATCCCCGTGGAACGCCACCACCGCGCCCAGCAGCCGCCCCGAGATGCCGAACGTCGTCTGATGGACGAACCGCTGGCTCCCGTCGGCGTCCTCGAACTGGATCCCGTACGGCCGGGAGAAGTTCTCGCGGTAATGGTGGACCGTCCCGATCTGGAGGGTCCGCGCCTCCCCCATCGGGACATCGAGCCCGATCGAGTAGTACGCGCCGGGGAACTTGTCCCACTCCGGTCGGCGGATCGCCAGGTACGGCAGCGCGAACGCGTGGGCCATCTTCGCGAACGCGGCGCGGTTCGAGCGGACGCGCTCGGTCGCGTGCTCCTCGTTCGCCTGGCAGGTGTGCTCCTCGAAGAAGTGGATCTCGCGGTCCCGCAGGAAGGGCCGCGTCGTCTTGGTCTCGTAGCGGAACACGTTCACGATCTGGTAGACGTTGAGCGGCAGATCGCGGTGCGAGCGGACCCACAGCGCGAAGATCGGATACATCGCGGTCTCGCTGGTCGGACGGAGCACGAGCTTCGTGTCGAGGTCGGTCGCGCCGCCCTTCGTGACCCAGTAGACCTGCGCGTCGAACCCCTTGATGTGCTCCTTTTCCTTCGCGAACTCGGTCTCGGGGATCAGGGTCGGGAACTCGACCGCGCGGGAGCCGGTCGCTTCGATCTCGCGGACGAGCACGCGGTCGAAGTGGCGCCGGGCGGCCATCCCGTACGGGGTCCAGACGTTGAGTCCCTTCACCGGGTAGCGCTTGTCCGTCAGGTCGGCCGCTTCGACGACGGCCAGGTACCAGTCGATGAACTCGGTCGCCTTGTCGGGAAGCTCGGGCATCGGCGCTCCTCCGCGGGGGGTCCGCCGGCTAATAGCCTCTCGGGCGGGGTCGTGCGGGCCCGGGTCGAGGTCGAGACGAGGGATTAAGCGGTCGAATGCGCATAGACCGCGGGCCATGCGCCTGGTCGTCTGCATCGACCGGGACGACGACCTGGGCCGGAAGGCCTCGGTCACCGGGCCCGTCGTCGGCCGTTCCGCGGTCCTCGAGGCCGCGGTCAAGCTCGGGACCGCCGATCCCGAGGACTCCGACACGAACGCGCTGTTCGCGGCCGTGAGCCTGCTGGACGAGCTGCGGGGGGCCGGCGAGGAGTGCGAGGTCTGCGTCCTGACCGGCTCGGGGAAGGTCGGGGTCGTCTCCGACCGCCGCGTCGCGGCCCAGTTCGACGACGTGCTGGGCCGGGTCGGCGCGCACTCCGCCTACTTCGTCAGCGACGGGGCGGAGGACGAGTTCCTGTTCCCGATCCTCGCCTCCCGGGTCAAGGTCGATGGCGTGCGGCGCGTCTACGTCCGGCAGAACGCCAGCATCGAGTCGACGTACTACACGATCGTCCGGGCGATGAAGGACCCGAAGCTGCGGGCGAAGACCGTGCTGCCGGTCGCGCTGATCCTCCTGATCCTCGGCATCGCCGCCGCGAGCTCGGTCCTGATCTGGGGCGTGATCGGGCTCGCGATCGTGCTCGGCGT
>JASHWL010000125.1 GCA_030044105.1 Thermoplasmata archaeon | reverse complement strand
GTCGGCTACCTGGAGATCGGCAAGCCGAAGGCGAACACGTACGACCTCGACATGATGCGCGAGGTCAACGCCGCGATCGACGAGTTCCGGTTCGACGACGAGGTCCGGGTGATCGTCCTCGCGAGCACCGTGCCCGGCTTCTTCAGCGCGGGCGCGGACATCGAGATGCTGCGGAAGAGCACGCCGGACTACAAGGCGATGTTCTGCCTCTTCTGCCAGGAGACGCTCGACAAGTTCGCGAAGACGCCCAAGGTCGTGATCGCGGCCCTCAACGGCCACACGGTGGGCGGCGGCCTCGAGATCGCGCTCGCCTGCGACCTCCGCCTGATGGCGAAGGACTCCGGCACGATCGGGCTCCCCGAGGTCACGCTCGGCGTGCTGCCCGGCACGGGTGGGACCCAGCGCCTCCCGCGCCTCGTCGGCACCGCGCGGGCGCTCGACCTCATGATCACGGGCAAGCGGCTCTCCCCGGACGAGGCGCTGGCGATCGGCCTCGTGAACTACGTCTACCCGAAGGAGACCTTCGCCCACGACGTGCAGGCCTACGCGAGCGCGCTCGCCCACGGCCCGGCGCGCGCCGTGAGCCTCATCAAGCGGTCGGTCGTCGAGGGCGTCGAGATGCCGCTCACGGCGGGCCTCGCGCTCGAGCGCGAGCTGCAGAACCGGCTGTTCGTGACCGAGGACGCGAAGGAAGGGCTCAGCGCCTTCTCGGAGAAGCGGAAGCCGAACTTTAAGGGGCGTTGACGCCTTTCTCGGAGCGACCATGAGCGGTGCGGCCCCGACTTCCCCGAACCCGCCCCCGGCCCGCGCCGGGGCCGGCAGCCTCAAGGACGGCGGCACGGTCGTGCCGGTCCGCGAGATCCTCTGGGGCGAGTCCGCGGGGGTCCGGAAGTTCGAGTCCGCGGAGGAGCTCCCCGCGGACATGGCGAAGCTGATCGTGAAGCTCATGGTCGTGCAGGCGGACACCGAGTTCGCCTCCATCCAGCAGCACCGCCCCTGGCTCGACCTCGCGCCGACGCTCGAGGACCGGTGGATCGAGGCACGGATCGTCGCCGACGAGGCCCGCCACGGCCTCCAGGCGTGCCGGATCCTCCGGGACTTCGGCGAGGCGGGCCAGCAGTACATCGACGAGCTGCTCGCGAAGCGCGAGGGCGAGCACAAGCTCGACGCGTTCAACATGAAGTTCGACGCCTGGTCGGACGTCGGCGCGTTCACCTGCTTCGTGGACCGGGTCGGCGTCTACCAGCTGCGCGCGTTCCAGGAGTGCTCGTACGGACCGCTCGCGCGCGCGATGCCCCTCATGCTCAGCGAGGAGCAGCTCCATCTCAACTTCGGCGCGAGCGTGCTCCGCCGGATGGTCCAGGACGGACCGAAGTACGCGGGGTCGAAGGAGGAGGCGCAGGCGGCGGTCCGCAAGTGGTACCCGCGCGCGCTCGACATGTTCGGCCACTCGAACTCCGAGACGAGCCGCCGCGCCATCGAGTGGGGGCTCAAGCGCTGGACCAACGAGGAGGCCCGCGCCCGCTTCATCCAGGAGGTCACCCAGCTGACCGCCGCGATCGGCCTCGAGCTGCCGCCCGCCGACTTCGACCGGCACGTCCTGTAGGCCCGCGCGCGATTCGGCGCGCTCCGGGTCCCGGCCGGACCACCATCGTCCGCTCCACGCCCTCGATCCCCGCGACGCACCGGCGCACCGACGCCAGGTGCCGATCCAGCGTGAAGACGTGGACGTGCGCGCCCGCGTCGTGCGTGTACGCCGCGACCGGCCGGCCGCGCGCGCGGTTGAGCGCGACGACCGCGTCGAGCACGGTCCGCGAGGTGTCCGTCAGATAGTCGAGCTCGGGGTCGGTCGTCTCGCAGACCTGCCGGAAGCTGTCGCATTCCTCCATCACGAGGGGGAACAGCCGGTCGGCGTCCCGGCGCGCGATCGCGGCGCGGATCCGCGCGAGGCGTCGGGGCAGCGCGCGCTGCCGCTCGGCGTAGAACGGGCTGGTCGCGACCGAGCGCTGCATCGCATCCTGCGAGCGGACCTCCTTGACCGGGGCGCCGCGGACGAGGACGACCAGATCGACGAGCTGCGGCCAGTGGCGCGGGCCCGCGATCGGGCGGGCGTAGCAGTCGCCCCCGTCCGGCCGGCGGCCCGCACGCCACTCCACGAACCCGCCGAAGATCGAGCGCGAGGCGCTGCCGGAGCCGAAGCGCGCGAGCCGGGAGAGCGCCCGGGGGGAGAGCGCGAGCCCCGCCGCGCCGGAGGCCGCGCACGCGAGCGCGGCGAACCCGCTCGCGCTCGAGGCGAGGCCGCTCGCGGTCGGGAAGTTGTTCGCGGAAACGACCGAGGCCCGCGCCTCGACGCCCGCGAGGCCCCGCACCCGGTCGAGGAAGCGGACCACGCCGTCGCGCGGCCCCCCGCGGGCGACGGAGCCATTCAGCACGACCCGGTCCTCGGCGAGGGCGGGATCGAAGCGGACGGTCGTGCGCGACCGCAGCCGGTCGAGCGTCACCGAGAGCGACGAGTTGTACGGGAGGGCGAGGGCCGGGTCGCGCACGCCCCAGTACTTCACCAGCGCGATGTTGGGGGGCGCCTCGACGGTGACCGGGCGCCCGGGCGCGCGCGTGCTCACGGCGCGCGGGGACGGCGCCGCGCAGTACTTATCCGCGCCGTCCGGCTGCGCGCCGCGTGCCCCGGCGCGCGGCTCCGCCCGACCCCCGGCCCGTCGCGCCGACGCCGGACCTGTTCGTCGCGGCCCGCCGCGGCTTCCACCACGAGGTCGGCTTCGGCATCGATGCGGCGCGGAGCCGCCGCGGCGTGGTCACCGTCACCGGCCGGGTCGAACCCCGCCATCTCAACATCAACGGGGTCGTCCACGGCGGCGTCTACGCGACGATCCTGGACACCGCGATGGGGGCGGCGGTCGTGTCGCTCCTGAACCCCGGCGAGACCACCGCGACCACGTCGCTCTACGTCGAGTTCCTGCGGGCGGCGCGCGAGGGCGAGACCCTCACCGCGCGGGGCGAGGTCCTGCGCCGGGGCCACCACATCGCGTTCGCCGAGGGGAACCTCACCGGGGCCGACGGGCGCCGGTTCAGCCAGGCCCGCGGCACGTGGTACATCTGGTCGCCCGAGCCGGCGACCGCGCCGGGCCGCTAGGCGCGGAGCTCGCGGAACCGCGGCGCGGCCCGCTCCAGGATCGCGAGGCGTTCGAGCCCCTTCGCGATCCCGCGGGCTCCCTCGGGGAACGCGTGGTCCCGGAAGAAGGCCCGGACCTCGTCGCCGCGCCCGAGCCCGAGGATCGGGAGCGTGATCTCCAACACCTGGGACAGGAGGCCCGAGCCCCGCAGGAGCTCGTCGATCCGCGGCAGCCGCTCCTGCATCCAGGCCCAGAGGACCGGACGGGCGACCGGGTTCGCCGCGGCGTTCCGCAGCACGAAATGGAGGATGCCGCGGTTCACCTCGCCCGACGCGAGGCGGTCGAGCGCCTCGCGCACGAGCGCGGGGTCCGTGGTCCAGACGAGCGCCTGCTCGACCGACTCGCGCTCGTCCTCGGGCAGCGGCCCCTCGAGCGCGCGCCGGAGCTCCCGGTAGCCGGTCGCTCCCTCGACCCGCGCCCGTGCGGCCGCGACGGCGGGCTTGAGGTCCGGGTCGACGTGGGCCCAATCGACGAACAGCGCGGAGAGCTCCCGGGCGAAGCCGAGGTCGACGCGCATCCGGCCGAAGGAGACCCGCTCGCGCAGGATCCCTTCCGTGTCGGGCTCGCCGGGGCGCCGGGTCGGTCCGAGCCGGGCGAACTGCGTCGCGAAGAACCACTTCGCGAGGTCCTGCACCGGCGCGGCGTCCGGGAAGAACAGCGAGTACGGCCCGAGCGTGCCGACCAGCACGTCGACCACCAGGCGGTCCGGGGCGATCCCCAGCGTCCGCACGGCGCGGGCGTAGGTCGACCAGGGGACCTGACCGGTGAGGACGAACGCGCCGAGGTCGGCGAGGAACGTCCAGCGATCGGCGGCGGGCCGCGTCGGGAGGGCGCCCAGGAGCCGCTCCGTGAGCACCGGGTCGTAGAGGACGCGGTAGAACCCGGCCGCGCCCGGATTGAGGTGGACCGTCGCCTCGGAGGGCAGCGGGACCGTCATCGTCCGGTCCTCGAAGCGCAACCGCTCGCGCCGGCCGTCCAGGTCCGCGACCATCGGGATCGGCCACGGCGGCGCCTCGACGTCGCCGAGGTAGGCGAAGCGCCGCTGGGCGAGCTCGAGGCCGCCGGGCCCCAGGCGGGCCTCGACCAGCGGGAGCCCGGGCCGGTCGAGCCAGGGGTCCATGAGCGGCGCGATCGGCTCGCGGCTCACCTCGCTGAGCGCGGCCCACAGGTCGGCGGTCTCGGCGTTCGCGTAGCGGAAGCGCGCGAGGTACTGCGCGACCCCCTTGCGGAACACCTCCTCGCCGAGGTACGACTCGAGCATCGCGATCAGCGTCGAGCCCTTCCCGTAGCTGATCTCGTCGAAGATCTGAGCGATCTCCTCGGCCGAGCGCACCGGCGACCGGACCGGGTGGGTCGCGCGCAGCGAGTCGCCGTCGATCGCGGCCGCGGTGCCGGCCACGCGCAGGAAGAAGTCGGAGGCGACGTCGGTGCCGGGCTCGACGCGCCCGGAGATCTTCGTCTCGAGGAACGACGCGAGGCTCTCGTTGAGCCAGATGTCCGTCCAGCCGCGCATGGTCACGAGGTTGCCGAACCACATGTGCGCGACCTCGTGCGCGATCGTCTCGAGCACGTCCCGGCGCGCGAGCGATCGCGTCGAGGCGTCCACCAGGAGCCGCGTGTCGCGGAACGTGATCGCGCCCCAGTTCTCCATCGCGCCGAAGCTCGTCTCCGCGATGCAGACCAGGTCGAGCTTCGGGAGCGGGTACGGGATGCCGTAGTAGCTCTCGTACTCGGCGAGGATCCGGGGGGTCGTCGCGAGCCCGTAGTGGCCCATCGGCGCCTCCCCGGGCGGCGTGAAGACGCGGAAGCGGACCGAGCCCTGGCTCTCCTCGAGCACGTCGAACCGCCCGATCCCGAGGTAGAACAGGTACACCGACATCGACGGGGTCGGGTAGAACGTCCACTCGCGCCGGGGACCGTCGTGCCGCGTGGCGCGCTCCATCGTGTTCGAGAGCACCGTGAGCTCGGGGTCGGTCCGCACGCGCAGGAGGATGCGGCTCTTGCGATCCGGCCGGTCGAGGCA
>JASHWL010000124.1 GCA_030044105.1 Thermoplasmata archaeon | reverse complement strand
AGACCCCGGTTCACGGCCTGGACCAGGGTCAGCTCACTCATGCGCTCCCTCCGCGCCGCGTCCCAAGGACCGGAACTCCTCCCGCTCCGCCTCGAGCCGGGGGGTCAGCGTGGCGAACACGTCCTCGAAGATCGACTCGGGCGCCATCGGCGGCGCCTGCTCGCCCGCCTCGATGGCCGCGGCGAATTCGGCCCGCGCCTCCTCCCAGATCTTCTGATCCGCCGCCTCGGTGAGCTGCCCGGCGGCCGAGAGATCCGCCCGCATCCGGGCCAGAGGGTCCCGGGCCTTCCACTCCGCGACCTCGGCGTCGGTCCGGTACCGCTTCGGGTCGTCCGACGTGGAGTGCGGGCCGAGCCGGTAGACCTGCGCCTCGATGAGCGTGGGACCGTCGCCGCGTACCGCCCGGGCGCGCGCCTGGGCGACGGCGCGATAGACCGCGTTGACGTCGGTGCCGTCCACCACGACCCCCGGGAATCCGTACGCCTCGGCCTTCTCCGCGAGCGTCTTGCTGCGGGTCTGCTTCTCGCGGGGCAGCGAGATCGCCCACTGGTTGTTCTGGCAGAAGAAGATCGTCGGGGTCCGGAACACACCGGCGAAATTCAGCCCGGCGTGGAAGTCGTTCGAGCTCGTGGCCCCGTCGCCGAAGAACGGCACTGTGACGACCGCCTCCTTGCGCCGCTGCGCGGCCATCGCCGCGCCGACGGCCTGGGTGATCTGGGTCCCGATCGGGCTCGAGGCGGTGACGAACTTGTAGTCCCGGAACCCGAAATGGTTCGGCATCTGGCGTCCCTTGGTCAGGTCGGCCGAGTTGCCGAGCAGCTGATCCAGGATCGATCGCAGCGGGACCCCTCGCGTGAGGGCGACGGCGAGCTCTCGGTACGCCGGGAACACCCAGTCGTCGGGCGTCAGCGCGAGCGCGCAGCCTACCTGGGCGGCTTCCTGGCCGAGCAACGGCGCATAGAACCCGATCCGGCCCTGGCGCTGGAGTGCAAGGCACCGCTCGTCGGTGGTCCGCGAGAGGACCATCAGCCGGTACGCCGCGAGCCGCCGGTCCGCATCGAGACCCGACGCGTCCGCCGACGTCGTACGCGCAGAGACCCCGGGCGAGGACGACGTTGCGTCCACGTAGCTCCGACCCGCGCTGTCGATATAAGCGTAAGCGACCGCTGCACGCACTGGACGGGCCACCGACCGAGCCGGGAGCGCTCCTGGGGGGCCTTGGCTCGCACTCCGCCGCTTGGCAGAGCCACCGCGGGCGTTCGATCCGTATCGATCGTTCACGTGTCCCACCCGGGTCCGAAGCAGCTCCTTGGCTCGCGATGCCGGGACACTAGCGGGGGCACGCGAGCTATGAATTCGAAAGCTCCCGATTCGAGCGACGGTCGAATTCGTCGGTTAGTAAGGGACGGTTTCCCGCTCGAGTTCCTTCTTCTTCTTATCGTTCATGAGCCGCGAATTTCGCCGGAAGAATGGCGTTTCACGAGTATAAAGCGAGCGCAACGCCGACCAACGAGACGACGGTCAGCGCGAGCAGGACGACCGAGAGCTCGAAGAGCCGCTGCTTACGATGCAACAGCGCGCGATTCCCTACGAACCCCGAATCCCCGTGACCCGCTGGCGACCCGACCACTGACCCCACGTAAAAATTCACGAGTTCGACCTTGACGTCCCGGGCGTCATCGTCCACCCGGTCAAGCAGGGACTCCGGCCTAGGACCCGTCGTGACCTCCGACCCGTGGAACACCAGGCAGCTCGTGACCAAGGCTCCCACCAACGATCCGGCCGGAATCGCTACCGCCCAGAAGGGTGGGTGCTCGAGGACACTCGCGAGAGTGAGCGTGGCGGTGAGAGAGCCAATCAGGACGGAGAGCACGGTTCCGGCCCGCGACGTCAAGGCCTTGAAGTTCTCTAGTTGCGCATCGACGACCCGTTCGATCTCTCGGAGCACCAGGTCCGCGGCATCGGAACGGTCCGTTGTACGATCGGACCCGCCTGGGGGAGGCACTGCCACACCTCTCGCGTCGACGAGCGTAGGTGGGACTACTTAGGTTCGTTCGCGCAGTTGAAAGATGCGCTGTGCCTCGACGCGAACGCTATAGCGGGCGGGGTCGGTGGAGCCATCCCGCGGGTCGCCGAGTCTGAGCGGCGGGCCCGGCGATCCGGGAGAACGCGAGCGGCACGCGCCCCGCCCGTGGTTTCGTGAGTCTGCCGATCGGTTGTTGTCTTCGCTTTGGGTTTCCATGCCCAGTTGCTGCGCGAGCTTCCCCCTTCCACCCCTCGAGGACGTGGATCGAGGCGTTACGTGGATGGGTCCGGAACGGGGCCGGCGCGAGGCCCTGCCGGAACGGCTCTCTCCAAGCCGTTACGCCCTCTCCGGTGCGTTCGCTTGACCTCCGATAGCCTCTATTTGTACGAGCGACGCGGTGGCGCCGCTCCTCTCATGACCGACCCCCCTGCCATCGATGTCCGGGCCGTGACCCGGACCTTCGAAAGCCGCAAGGGCTTCCTCTTCCGGGAGCACACCCGGACCGAGGCGCTCCGCGGGATCGACCTCAGGGTCGAGACGGGATCGATCTTCGGCCTGCTCGGGCCGAACGGGGCCGGCAAGACGACCCTGGTCAAGATCCTCTCCACGCTCCTGCTGCCCACGACCGGGAAGGCCGAGGTGCTCGGCCACGACGTGGTCGAGGAGCAGGCGTGGCTCCGCCCGCGCATCGGGCTCGTCCTGGGGGGCGAGCGCGGCCTCTACAACCGCGTCAATGCCAAGGACAACCTGCGGTACTTCGCCGACCTGTACGGGATCCCCCCGGCGGAGCGGGAGGACCGGATCCGCGAGGTGCTCTCACGGGTCGACCTCGAGAGCGCGGCCGACCGCCGGGTCGAGGAGTACTCGCGGGGCATGAAGCAGAAGCTCCACATCGCTCGGGGGATCCTCCACCGGCCCCAGCTGCTCTTCCTCGACGAGCCGACGATCGGCCTCGACCCCAAGAGCGCGCGCGAGACCCGCAAGCTGGTCCGTTCGCTGGTCGCGGACGGCGTCACGATCTTCCTCACGACGCACTACATGTTCGAGGCCGAGGAGCTCTGCCCCGAGCTCGCGATCATCTCGAAGGGCCGGGTCGTCGCGCGCGACACGGTCGCGGGGCTGCGGCAGCTGGTCGGCGGGGACCGGACCATCGAGGTGGAGGCGTACGGCTTCGAGGACCGGGAGCTCTATTCGCTGCGGGCGCTGCCCGGGGTCTCGAAGATCGTGACCGAGGAGTTCGGGCCTCGCACCCGCCTTACGATGCGCGTACGCACCGCGGAGACGCTCCCGGGCGATGTGACCGACGTGCTCCCGGGACACCCCGAGCTCGCCGTGCGCGAGCGCCGGACCGCGCTCGAGGACGTCTACCTCGACCTCGTCGAGGAGGAGGTGCCGTAGATGGCGACCGCGACGGGGCACGTTTCGGGCGCCCGGGCGACGGCGTCCTCGCTGCGCCTCTCGTTCCTGATGTTCATGGCGGACCCGCAGTGGCTCATCCCGTCGATGATCGCCCCGGTGATCTTCGGGCTCGTCTCGTTCGAGCTGTTCCGCAGCGCGGGTCCGTACTTCCTCACCTACGCGATCCTCGGCGCCGGCATGATGTCGATGTGGGGGCAGACGCTCTACGGCAGCGGCTGGGCGATCGG
>JASHWL010000123.1 GCA_030044105.1 Thermoplasmata archaeon | reverse complement strand
GGGCCGTCCTGGAGCGATTCCCGGACCGCGGCCTGCGGGTCGACCTCGAGCACCCGGACGTCGAGCTCGCGGTCGAGGTCCGTGGACCGCGGGCGTACCTCTCCTTCGACCGGGTCGCGGGGCCGGGCGGCCTCCCCCTCGGGGTCGCGGGGCGGCTGGTGGCGCTGGTCGACGGTCCGCGCGGCGCCCTGGGCGCCTACCTCATGATGAAACGCGGGTGCCGCGTGGGGCTGGTGGCCCTGCCGGAGGGCGCGCGGCTGGCCCGGGACGTCCTCGGCCGGTTCGACCCGGCGCTCCGCGTCGCCGACGCGGCGCCGGACCCGGCCGCCTGGTCCCGCGCGCTCTCCTCGCTCTCGGAGGAATGCCGCGCCGAGGGCGTCGTGCTCCCGATCGCCGTCGACGAGTATCCGGCGGCGCGGGCCGCGTGGGGGGAGCGGGTCCTGTTCTCGCCGACGGTGGGGTTCACCGACGCCGAGGTCGGGGAGCGCTGGCGGAGCGCGGAGGAGCTCTCCCAATGAGCCAGAGGTCGCTCGACGAGGAGGATCCGCCCGAGGAGGCCTCGCCGGAACCCGAGGAGGACGAGACCCCGGACGCGACGGAGGAGGGATCGGAGTCGCCGGACGCCGTGGAGCTCCCGCGCGGCGACCGCCCGGCGCCGCAGGTCCCGCGCGGCCTGGTCGAGGGGCCGTCCGACACGGCGCTGCGCGAGCGGCAGATCGCGTGGATGCGGGAACGGGCCCGGCACGAGGAACGGCGCCGGCCCGGGGCCGTCGCTGAAGGGAGCAAATAGGCGGACCGCGCTCGCCGCGGCGTGGTCGGGTCCGCTCCGTCGACGCTCACGGCGCTCGCCGACGCCCTCATCGCCGGAGCGCCCGGATTCCCGCCCGCGAGCGCGCGCGGCACGGACCGGGACGTCGCCGAACTGATCGCGGGGCTCCCGCGCGCGCAGCAGGCCGAGCTCGCGCGCCTGCTGCGCGCGATCGACAGCCCGCTCGTCAACCTGCTGTTGGGGGGGACCCTCCGCGGGTTCTCGGCCCGGGACGCCGCGGGACGAGCCGCGTACCTTCGGGCGATGTCGATCAGCCGGCTCGCGCTCAAGCGGCGTGGCTTCCAGGCGATCAAGCGGCTCGTCACGTGGTCGTACTTCTCCTCGGTCACCGACGGCACCAATCCGCTCTGGCCGGAGATCCACTACGCGCCGCGGCCGCCCGTGCCGGCCGGTGGGGGAACGAGCTCTGCGCTGACCGTCGTCCGTCCCGATCGGGACACCGAGCTCGAGGCGGACGTCTGCGTCATCGGCAGCGGCGCGGGCGGGAGCGTCGTCGCCGACCGGGCGAGCGCGGCGGGGCACCGTGTCGTGGTCCTCGAAGCCGGAGGGTTCCTGCCGCCGCGCGAGTTTCCCTCCACCGAACGCGACGGCTTCGACCGGCTCTACGTCGGGCGCGGCCTGGTCGCGACGCGCGACGCCGCGATCGCGGTCCTCGCCGGAGCCGGCGTCGGCGGCGGGACCTCGATCAACTGGATGACCTGCCTCCCGCCCCGGGTGGAGGCGCGCGCCGAGTGGCACGCCGCGACGGGGGTCGCCGGTCCGGCCGACGCCGAGTTCGACCGCGCGCTCGCGGACGCCGCGCAGCAGCTCACGGTCTCGACCGCGGAGAGCCACGGGAGCACGGCGAACGACGTGCTCCGCCGGGGGGCGGTCGCCCTCGGCTACCGCGAGGGGACCGATTGGGAGACCCTCCCGCGCAACGCCGTCGGATGCGCGGCCCGCTGCGGCTTCTGCGGGTTCGGCTGCGCGTACGACGCCCGACGCTCGACCGTCGGGACCTATCTCGCCACGGCGGTCGGCCGGGGCGCGCGGGTCTATCCCTCGACCCGGGCCGATCGGATCGAGATCGTCGGGGGCCGCGTGCGCGGCGTGCGGGCCACCTATCGGGGCCCGGGCGTCTCGTTCGCGGTCAGCGTGCGGTCCCCCACGGTTGTGCTCGCCGCCGGAGCGCTCCAGACTCCGCCGCTCCTGGCGCGGTCGGATGTCCGTCATCCGGGCGTCGGGCGGGGCCTCCGCCTCGATCCCACGACGGCGCTCGCCGCCGAGTTTCCCGACCCGGTCCGGACCTGGGAGGGACCGCCCCAGACCTGCGCGGTCCGCCGGTGGCAGGCCGCCGATCCCGGCGCGCACGGCCCCTGGATCGAATCGGCCCCGGCCCATCCCGGCCTATCGGCGCTGGCGGTGCCCTGGGCCGGGTGGGACGACTACCTCCGCCGGATGCGCCGGCTCGAGTTCGTCGCGACCCCGATCGTGCTGGTGCGGGACGCCGGGGAGGGCCGTGTCTCGGCCGACGCGGACGGGCGCCCGGTGATCGACTACCGCCTCGCGGCGGCGGATCGGGCGAACCTCGTCCGCGGGCTGGAGGAGACCGCCCGGCTGATGGCCGCGGCCGGCGCCACGCGGCTGCTCTCGCTCCACACGCCGGCGGTCGAGGTCGGGGGCGAGGGCCGAGCGCTGGGGTCCGCCGACGTCGATCGGTTCGTCGCGGGCGTGCGGTCCCAGGGGATCCGCGAGAACTCCGTGGCGCTGTTCTCCGCCCATCCGATGGGCTCGGCGCGCGCCGGCCGGGATCCCCGCACGTCCACGGCCGACCCGAGCGGGCGGGTGCACGGCGTGGACGGCCTATGGGTGGCGGACGGGGGCCTGCTCCCCTCCGCGCCGGGCGCGAATCCGATGATGTCGATCCTCGCCTGGGCCGGGGTCGTCGGCGACCGGCTCGTCGCCGACCTCGCGGGCCGCGCGCCGCCGCGGGCCGGCTAAGGTTAAGTGGCGGGCCGTGTGGCCGGCTTCGGAGAAGCGAGGATGGCGAGGTGGGTCGTCCGAGGATCGTTCTACGCCCGCCGCAACTACTGGCAGCCGTTCCGCAAGGAGTGCGAAGCGGCGACCGACCCCGCGGCCCGGGAGTGGGTCCTGTCCGAGATCGGGAGCTGCCACCACGTCAAGCGACGTCAGATCCGGATCGACGAGGTCGCGCCCGCTCCCCCGCCCTCCGCGTAGGGCGCGCGAGCCGCATCACCAGCTCCTCCACCTCCGCGCCTCGGGCCTCGGCCCGTCCGCGATCCTTGCCGATCGTCCGGAATCCGCACTTCTCGAGCACCCGCCGGGAGGCGAGGTTGTCGACCGCGACCCGCGCGTGCAGCGGGCGCTCCTTCAGCTCCCCGAGGAAGCGCCGCAGCGCCGCCGTCGCGATGCCGCGTCCCCACGAGCGCCGATCGATCCAGTAGGCCACCGACGGGAGCCCGAACAACGGGAAGCGGACGACGTAGCCCACCGGCCGTCCGTCGGCGAGGATCGTCCGGGCCGCCACCGCGGGATCCCGCAGCGAGCGCTTCCACCGGGCGCGAGACTCGGCGAGAGAAGGCGCTTCTCGCGATGCGAAGGCCGCCATCCAGCGGGCTTCCGGGTCGGTCTCGAACGCGTGGAACCGCCGGAGGTCGGGGTCCTCCACGCGTCGAAGGGACACCCGCGGCGGGAGGACGCGCTCGGTCGGTCGATCTCGGCGGGTCCGGTCCCGCCGCTCGGAGGGCTCGCGGCGCGGCCTCGGTCGGGAGTCCGGGTCCGACACGTTCGATCGCCGGTCCGGCGCGCCGGTCAATTCGCGGGACGAGCGTGCCACGGACGGCACGTGGAGCAGTACCCCTCGGAGCTCGCGAGGAAGGAGGCCCCGAGGCAGCTCCGGCAGAGCGCCTGATGGCAGCCGGGACAGACCACCCACCCCCGGAAGCCCGAGAGACGTCGCAGACAGCCGACGCACGCGCGGGAGACCGGCGCGCCCCGCGCCCGCGTCGAGCTCGCGCGGCACGCGGAACCGCCCCCCCCGCGCGAGCCCGGGGCGGATCGGAGGTGCGGTGGGATAGGGTGGATGGTCTCGACGTAGAGCGGGTCGCGCAGCGAGATCAGCGACGGCAGGATCCGGAATCGTCCGGTCGGAGCCTCTCCTCCCGCACCGGGGGTCGCCGGGGCCGCCGGGGGCGCCGGGGGACCCGGCCCGATCGCTCCCGCGACGGAGCGGGCCCGCGCGATCGGCGGGACGATGGCGTCCGGCTCCAGGGAGAGCGCCGGCCGGGAGAACGGGATGGGCGAGAGCTCCGCGCTCGCGAGCGGGAGCGAGGGGGCGCCCGCGGCGTCGGGAGGGAACATCGCGTCGAGCTCGGCGTCCGAGAACGGGATCCGTCGGCGCGCCGCGAGGCGGGCCCGCGCCTGGGACGACGCCCGGACGGCGGGTGCGGGGACGAACCGGGGAGCGGGAGCGAGGGCCGCGCGAGCGGCCGCACCGGCCGCGGGCACCAGCGTCGGGCCGACCGCCACGAGGAGGTCCCGGTCCCGCGCCGGGAATGCGGGCTCCGCGCCCCCACGAGGCGGCACGTAGGCCGTCTCGGGCACCGGTCCCGCGAGCGCCGCCCCGAGCGGGGCCGACGGCGGAGCCTGCCACTGCTTCCACACTCGATCTCCCGCCGCGGCGGAGACGGCGGCGCGACCGATCCCGCTGTGGGGCATCGCCCCGTGGGTCGTCCGGGCCTCGGCGAGCGCCGACAGCCGGCCCGGGAACGGGCTCGGGAAGGGGTCGTGGTCGGCGAGGGTCGGCGGCGCGGCGGCGATCCGCGCTCGGTGGGTGAGTTGCCAGTGGTGGAACGCGGCGGAGCTCGCGACGGCCGCGGCCCCGAGCCCGACCAGCGCCCAGGGGACGTAGGGGCGCGCGAGCTCGGACCGGCCGAAGATCGCGAGCGCGCCCAGCGCTCCCGCGGCCGCCCCGACCACGGGGAGGAGGTAGCGGTGCGAAGCGTGGGTGATCTGCTCCGAGAGTCCCGCGGGGGGGTTCCGAGCGCGGTCGTGCGCGAACGCTGTCACAGTTCGCAGAGCGAGCCCGGGCCGGTGCGGATTAAGCTGTCGAATCATCGGCACGCCGAACGGTCCGGATCGGGTCCCGGCGAGGCCGGATCACGAGGGTTCGCGCGATCGGTCGGGCGGGGGAGGATCGGTCGGTCCCGCCGTCGCGGGAGGTGGGACCCGGAAGGGGCCGAGCCATGCGTCGATCGCGCCGAGGGGGTCGCAGCGGAGCGTGAGGCGGTGGACCCGTCCCTCGACGACGCGCGAGAGGAGGCCCGCCTCCTCGAGGACCCTGAGATGCTTCGAGACGGCCGGCAGGCTCATCCGGAAGGGGCGGGCGAGGTCGGTGACCCGGGCCGGGCCCCGCACCAGGATCGCGAGGATCCGACGCCGGGTCGGATCGGCGAGAGCATGGAACAGACGATCGAGCGACTCGTCCGCCGCGCCCTCGGGCTCCACGTCCCCGGCCCCCGCTCGTCCGCGGAGGGGTACGGGCTCCGATTAAGCCCATGTCCCGCGGAGCGCCGGAGGACCGGGACCGGGCCCGTCAGCCGAAGCGGCCGGTCACGTAGTTCTCGGTCAGCTTCTCGCGCGGCGACTCGAAAATCGTCGCGGTCGATCCGAACTCCACCAGCTTGCCGAGGTAGAAGAATGCCGTGGAGTCGGAGATGCGATGGGCCTGGAACAGGTTGTGGGTGACCACGACGACCGTGAACCGGCCCTTCAGCGACTGGATCAGCGTCTCGATGCGGTGGGTCGCGATCGGGTCCAGCGCCGAGCACGGCTCGTCCATCAGCAGGACCTCGGGTTCGACCGCGAGCGCCCGCGCGATGCACAGGCGCTGCTGCTGGCCGCCCGAGAGGCCCTCGCCCGGTGCGTCGACCTTGTCCTCGACCTCCTCCCAGAGGCCGGCGAGCATCAGCGCGCGCACGACGCCCTGGTCGAGCTCCTCGCGGCGCCGGACCCCCATGAGGCGGAGGCCGGCCGCGACGTTGTCGTAGATCGACGTGTGCGGGAACGGGCTCGGCTTCTGGAAGACCATCCCGACGCGGAAGCGGACCGTGACCGGGTCCTGCCGCATCAGGTCCTCCCCGTCGAGGAGGATCTGGCCGGAACTGCGCGCGCGCGGCACCTCCTCGTGGAGCCGGTTGAGGCAGCGGAGGAACGTCGACTTGCCGCATCCCGAGGGTCCGACGATCGCCGTGACCTGGCCGGCCGGGATGTCGAGCGAGACGTCGTACAGGGCCTGGCGTCGGCCGTACCAGGCGTTCAGCCCCACCGCCCGGAGCTTCGCGGGCTCCCCGGACATCAGCCGGACGCCTCCGCCGCGTCGACGCGCGCGGCGATCGCCAGCCGCGCCGAGAGCCCGATGACGAGCATGAGGATCAGGAGGACGAGCGCGGCGCCCCAGGCGGCCGCCTGGAGGTTCTGGTAGTTCGAGCCGAAGTTGTCGAAGATGAACGGCGTGATGGCCGCGGTCTCGGTGTCGAGGCTGTGGAAGTAGAAGCTGCTGCCGCCCGCGGTCAGGAGCAGGACCGCGGTGTCCCCGGCGGCCCGCGACGCCGCGAGCAGCATGCCGGTCACGAGGACCGCCCGCGACGACTTGAGCGCGACCCGCAGCGTGACCCGGTGCCGCGGGAACCCCAGCGCCAGGGCCGACTCCCGGACCGCGGCCGGGACCGTGCCGAGCGCCTCCTCCGTCGCGCGGGCCGTGATCGGGAGCATCAGCACCCCGAGCCCGACCCCGCCCGAGAGGGCGCTGAGCGTGGCATCGTGGTCGGCGTAGAGGAAGAAGGTGAAGACGAAGACGCCGATGATGATGGTCGGGACCCCGGTCATCACGTCGGCGAGGAGGCTCACGATCCGCGCGAACCGCCCGCGCCCGTACTCGGCGAGGTAGATCCCGATCAGGAGCCCGCCGGGCATCGCGACGAGCGCTCCGAGCCCGAGCATGATCAGCGTGCCCTGGATCTCGGGCCCGATGCCGCCGACCTGGCAGGTCAGCCCGGGGTGCGGGTTGCAGCCGATCGGCGGCAGGGAGGTGTAGAAGGACGGCTGGATCACGAGGCTGCCGCCGCGCTCGACCGCGGTCAGGATCACGCTCGCGAACGGCGCGAGCGCCAGCACGAGGCAGAGGGCGGTCAGGCCGACGACCGCGGCCTGCACCGCCCGACGACGACGACGCCGGGCGGCCGCGTGGGCGACCGCACGCGCCCTCCACGGCTCGGATCCCGCGGGCCCGAGGTCGGAGATGGGAAGCGACGCGGCCAGCCCCTGGGCCCGCCGCGGCCGGAGACGGCTCCACCACGAGCGTCGGGGCGGGGCCCCGTCCTCGTCCGGGCTCCGGCCGCGTCGCAGCAGCCAGCGGGCGAGCCCGTTGATGGCGAACGTGATGACGAGCAGGATCAGCGCGAGCTCGAGGATCGCGCTCCGGTCGATGCCGGCGGTCGCGTCCGGGAACGTGTCGACGATCCAGCTCGCGAGCGTGGCGCCCTCGGAGAAGAGCGAGTTGGGCAGGATGAAGATGTTCCCGATGACCATCGTCACGGCGATCGTCTCGCCGAGCGCGCGGCCGAGTCCCAGAATCACGCCCGCGGTGATGCCGCTCCGCGCGGACTTGAGGACCCCGATCCGGGTCGCCTCCCATCGCGTCGCGCCCAGGCTCAGCGCCGACTCCCGGTGGATGCGAGGGACCGCGAGGAGCGCCTCGCGCGAGAGCGCGGCGATGGTCGGGAGGATCATGATCGTGAGGACGAGGGTGGCGGAGAGGAGGTCGTAGCCGATGGGGGCCGACGAGAACGGGAACCGACCTCCGCTGAAGCGAGCGAGCGTGGGCTCCACCGACGTGCGCATCAACGGCACCAGCACGATGTAGGCCCAGAAGCCGTAGACGACCGACGGGATCGCCGCCGAGAGGTCGACCGCGTAGGCGAGCGGCCGTCGCAGCCACCGCGGGGCGATCTCGGCGAGGAAGATCGCGACCCCGAGCGAGATCGGGACCGCGATCAGCAGCGCGAGCGCGCTGGTGATCAGCGTGCCCGCGATCGCGGGGGCCGCGCCGTAGATGT